>JAHJDG010000001.1 GCA_018812265.1 bacterium
AGAGCCAATCCAACTCGCGGGCAGCCTGTTCCGCACCACCGCCCCGGAAGGCTACTTGCCGGAGCGCGACGGCTCCCGTGGCTCGCTCGACGTCTGCGATATCGAATGCCCGGCCGGTGCCATTCAGGAAAACGAGGGCACTTGTCAGTGGGGAGCCAATGACGGCTGTAATACCGCACCGCCCAGCTCCATGCACATCGAGTGCGGCGCAATCATCTGCGGGACCATCGCCACTTTCGGCGATACCCTGCGCGACACCGATTTCTATCACATCATTCTCACGCAACAAACGCGAGTAATTTGGACCGTGCGAGCCGAGTTCCCCGTCTCGGTGGCGATTGCCGGCGTGGGCCCGGACTGCAGCTCCCTGCCCGTTTACGACTTTCAGGTCGGTGACACCTGCACGTCCGTCACCGCCTCCGCCTGTCTCGATCCGGGCGAGTACTGGCTGTTCGTCTCCACCGCCGGTATCTTTGGCGGTATTCCGTGTTCGGAGTACGTAGCGGGTTTGACCTGCGAGCCGTGCAGCGACTGCGAAGGAACGGATCACGTGATGTTTGAGCCGGGAACGGGCGGACCGCAGTTCCAGTGCGTGGATCTCTGCGTCAATTACCTGCTGCCGATCTACGTTTGCCCGGGCGGATCCTTCCCGCCCGACGTAGAAATTGTCCCCGGTTGTTTCCATGAGCGTCCCGGCTGCGACATTGAGTGTCCGCCCGCCGAGTTCTTCTACGATCCCACGGCATGGACGATTGATCCCGCGACGGGTTGCTGGGTGAACTTCGTGCGTCCGACCCGCGACGGTTGCGCCTGCATCGGTTTCGACGGTTTCCTGCCGGTCGAGCTGCTTTCGTTTGCCGCCACCGCCGGAGATGGCCGCGTGACGCTCTCCTGGCAGACCGCCAGCGAGATTGACAACGACCGCTTCGAGCTTCTCCGCGACGATGCTCTGATCGCCCGCGTTCCTTCGCAGGGCAACGGTGCGAATGGACATCGCTATACCTTCGTGGATGAGACCGTGCAGAACGGTGTGGCGTACAATTACTCGCTGGTGGCCGTGGACGTGAACGGCGGACGCGAGCAGCTTGCCGTCGTCAGCGCCTCGCCCATCGAAGGTTCGAGCGTGGTTAGCGAGTATGCGCTCTATCAGAACTACCCGAATCCGTTCAATCCCACCACGCAGATCCGTTTCGATCTCGCCGAAGCGGGTCTCGTCCGGCTGACCATCTACAATCTCACCGGTCAGGAAGTGGCCACACTGCTGAACGGTTCGCTCGCCGCCGGCCCGCACGCCGTCGAGTTCGACGCCCGCGATCTGCCGTCGGGCATGTATCTCTATCGTCTCGAGGCCGCCGACTTCTCCGCCGTCCGCAAGATGATGCTGATGAAATAGCGCGCAGTAGCGTTTCAGCCGGCGACGGCTTGGCCGCCAAAGGATCACTTGAAAATCACGAGGTGGAGGGTCTTCGGACCCTCCACCTCGACTTCACACCGCACCTCACACAGGAGTCCTATGAGACGCTATCATTTGGCAGTTTTGAGTTGCACCTTTCTACTCACCGCCGGGGCGATTGCGCATGCTTCCGGGGCAGAACCGACCCGCGCGAATCAATCCGAGCAACGCGCCACAACCCTCGACAACCTGCAAATGGGCTACCGTGCCGAAATCAATTCCCATAGGCGATATCTGGAGTACGGCAAGCGAGCGGACGAGGAAGGCTATCATCAGGTGGCGAGTATGTTTCGAGCCGTCGCACGGGGGGAAGAGATCCATGCCGCCAACATCGCTGCCGTTATCGGTAAAATGGGCCTCACTCCCGAGAAAGACGAGGAACCGCTGATCGTGATGTCCACCCGCGAGAACCTCGAATTCGCAGCGGCCGATCAAGTCTATGAGAAGGATACCATGTATCCGGCGTTCATCGAGCAAGCCCGCAAGGAAAGAAACGAAGCGGCCGTGCAAGTGTTTTCACAGGCACTGGCTGCGGAGCCAACCCATCTGGCTTGGTATCAACAGGTCCTGAAGGACCTTGACGGCGATAAGGGCGAGAATGTCGAGTTCTTTGTATGTTCGCACTGTGGCAAGACCGCTCGGCCGCTTAATGAGGCAACGTGTAGCGTCTGCTCCGCACCCCGCGAAGGGTTTGAGAAGGTGCATTGACAAGCCACCCGCATCGCGAAGCCTGATCCCCACGGAATACCATCCTGCGGCGGCGCTTCCGTTGCCAGATCTTGCAGGTAGCCAAGGGGCGCGCAGCTTGCGCACCCCTTGGCCTTACTCGATCATCGGGGTATCCAGCCACGCCTCCTCAACTTCGTCCTGCCCGACCGTTCCCCGGTTCCGCAGCCGTCCCAGTTCATTTCCAGAATCCGCCCGACTTGTCCTAACTTATTCTCATTTCATCATTTCATGTATCCCCCAAAATCCCTCGATTACTTGCAAAAAGGCTATTCCTGCCGTAAATTAGGGCGATTGGATAGGCAGGCAGGTCTGGATAGGCATTTTGACCCAACCACAGGGAAACAGCCATGGGATTCTCAATCGTAGATGTGCTTTATGAGTGGATGTGCGAACGCCGGATCATCACCGCCGTCGCTCAGCAAATGGGCGTCAGCGAGGCGACCCTGTCGGCCGAACTCCGCCGCCGGAAGTCACAGGCCAAGCTTGGTGCCGATGAACTGATCCCGCTCTTCAATGCGATTCGCGCCATCGGCTATGGAGATGAACTCAAGGGTATTGTCCATCGTTTCATTCGGGAACTTAGGGGCGAGGAGTTGAGCCAGGTCCCCGATCGCGATATCGTCCCGCTGGTTCTGGAACTGACCCGCGGCCTGGGCATTTTGTCCGAATGTGCCGCTGCGGCTTCCCGGGCCGACAACAAGAAAGAACTGGAAACGCTTCGTCGCATGGTTCGCCACGAGATTCTTCCCGTGGTGCTGAGGATGGAAAGCCTGATCGAGCATCGGCTTCAACAGCTTGAGCGGACTCATGCGGGCGCCGTTCTGCTGCCCGTAAAATCATAGTCAATCGCAAACCAAGGAACGCCAAATGGCCACCAAACAATTTGCTATTCCTCTGGACGAGAACAGCCTGCAGTCTGGGGACATCACCATCGAGGCGCTGATGGACGCCGCCGCCGCGGCCACGTTCCAGCTTTCATATGTTTCCTCAGGCGGCACGAACCAGCTCAATCTGAAAACCTGCAAGAACTCGGTCGTGAAGAATCACATCTACGCGTGCACCATCGTTGACGGCTCCGCATCCGTGAAACTCTCGACAGAGCAGATCAAGGATGTGTGTGAGGATGCCGATGGCGGAGACTGGGACTACGTGGAAACGGAATGGACGATGGGCGGAGTGGACGTTGGTGGGACGTCTAACAACTTTCAGATTCAAGGCGGAACAACCTACAATAAAAATGGTTGGCCGCCCAAGACTTCATAAGCGTCTGTATCGGGAATCGTAGATATTATCCGTGGAACTGCAGTACATCATATACTGTTCCGTTTTTGTCGCCGCCATAGTCGTCTGCTGGGATCTGGGGCCGATTTTCTATGTCCCGATGATTCTGGATCTGGTCTTTGACCTCGCGCTCTGGTTCAACCTCCTCGCCGGCTGGGACATCCGTCTTACCGTAGTCACCTACGGCTTCCTTTTTTTCGCCTGGGTCCTGATTCTATCCAAGGACTATACCAAACTGGCCGCGCTCCTGATCATTCCGGTGGATCTGGCCTTCGTCTATCAGGGCGTCCTGCCTGAGCTGCAGGCTGCCGGTACCGGACAGGAATTCTGGAATGTCACGTCAACGGAAATTCTCAAGCTGTGGGACCTGAGCACTTTCCTACTGGTCATGACGGTGATCGTCCGCAGCACCATCGGCGCCAAGCTTCAGGGCCGCATGGTGGACGTCCTCACCAATCCCCGTAAGCGATTCCTGATTCCCATTGGAGTGTGGACCGGAATCAATCTCTTGCATGAGATATTTCCCTCCTATCTCCCGCCGTGGTTTGTCGAGAACGGCTATAGGATCGCCAGCCATGCCCTGGCGTGGGGCTGGTTGGCACTTGAGCTTCCCTTCTTTCTCGCCCATCGCCGCCTCCGCCTCCGACACGATTGATTGTTCACAAGATAGAATGACACGGCTCCTCCTTGCGGCGGAGCCGTTTTCGCATGGTAGACTCTCCTATCTTGTACTCACTATGCCTTTACAGATCACGTATTATATCTGTAAACGTTTTCTTTATATGAAGATAAAGTAGACGGTGTCGCCTGTCATCCCCTTGTTTTCCTTTATGGCTCATGTTATACTCTTTGACAGCACTGTCTTGAGTGCAAATACATTCTTGACCCGGCTGTTTCAGGAAACAACCGGGAGTATTCGTCTAAATCCCTATTCTTATCGAACGACCAGTATTCTTTACGGGAGCAACCATGATGCCCACACAGATACATAAACCACGACGGAAATCACGAAAAACATCCAAACGGAAGGGCAAAGTCGCGCCGGCTCGTCCCAGCCGCCTGCTTTCGATTGACGAAGCGGCCGAGTGGCTGGGAGTGGCCAAAGTGACGATTCGCCGCTGGACCAACACGGGGATTCTGCGCTGCGTCAGAATGTGCGACCGTGGTGACCGTCGTTTCCGAGTGGAGGATCTCGATCTCTTCATCCGTCTCCGACTGAAGTAGACGACGTGCCGCGCATCCGCGCGATTCGTCGGGGGTCCGGATGCCGTACATCCGGCGACGCCAGAGCATCCGAGGCGGACCCTATGTCCGCCTCGTCTGGCATCCAAAATTGCGATTCACCCCCCGTTTTCGGGGAGATCAAGGGGGGGCTTTCGCCGAGCGGGGAATAATCGAAGCGGTTCCCCGCCGGAACAGTCCTTTCCTCGCTCATTGCTTTCTTCCCCAGCCACCCCGCCATCCCGTCCATATCAGCTTCCGCCCGCCATTTCAAACCACTCCTCCCCCACCGGCAGAAGTCCGGTGATTTGGAGTCGAAACGCTCGTGGATTTCAGATCAGCCTTCCGAAGACCATCCAGCACAGCCTCCCCGATCAACGGCATGATCACCGCCCACCGAAAGTGCGTTTCACTCAGCTTGCATCTCAAATCAGCATGACTGCCCTTTCTCAAAGAGGCGAATTCCCTCCGGCTCCCCAATTCAGGATTTGGGGGGGAGCGAAACGGCCCCTCTGAATCCCCGGGAAGCGGAGGGTGACAAGAAAACGGGCGCTCCGGAAAGCCGGAACGCCCGTTGTTATGTCATCAAAGAAAGTCATTTCGGAAGAGCGTCATCGGGAAAACGGAAACCGGACACATCGGGATAGCTGACCGTGATCCGGCAGCGATCGAGCATGATCTGACTGCGCTCTTCCCCCGGATAGCCGCTGAACACTTTCACTTCCTTGATTCCCGAATTGGCGATCATCCGCGCGCAGATCGGGCAGGGAAAGGTGGTGCAATAGATGGTTGCGCCCTCGATGGAGACGCCGCTGCGGGCGGCCTGCAACAGCGCGTTTTGCTCGGCATGCAGACAATAGCAGAGTTCGAGGCGTTCGCCGGATCGTATTCCCTCGATGTCGCGTTCGCAGCCGCCCAGTTCTTCGGGATGCGGATGACCGGCCGGAGGGCCGTTGTAGCCCGTGCAGAGAATCTGATTGTTGCGCACGATCAGGCAACCCACTTTCCGCCGCAGACAGACGCTGCGCTGGGCAATCAGATGAACAAGGCCATAGAAATATTCGTCCCAGGAAATGCGTTTGGTCATGGCTGGATTCTATTTTGGCTCGATGGGGCTGCGATTGTGTGGCGGCGGGTTCTCAGTGGGCGGCTTCTTTCTTGCGAACAGGAATCCGATGGGCAAGAGTAGGAAAAGAGCGAGCACGCGGCCGCCGAACAGAAACGATAAGATCGCCGTCGCCGCCAGAGTGATCGCGATCGAAAGAAGCAGTGCCCGCGACGTTTTCATGGAGATGTCTCATGCTTCGTCGGTTCCCAGGCGCTGGTGGTGACGCCGCGGCAGTAGACGAAGAAGCCGATGAAGAGGGCGAGATTCAAGGCGGTGAAATGATAGACCGTCGAAACCAGCGGCACGCGCATTTGCAGCCGGTCGAGCAAAAATCCCAGAACCGCCACACCATAAAACAGAACCTGCGCCCAGAAGATGACACGATAAAAGGGATCGTGCAGGAGGAACAAGTTGACGACGAAGGCAGCCAGCATGAAAAACGGAAACACCCACCGCAGGACTTTATGCGAGAAGTAGGTGTAAGCGACTACACCGTACCGCGGATTCAGCACGTTCCGATAGCGGAACAGAGTCTGGAAATTTCCGGCCCCGATGCGGATGCGACGGCGGAATTCCTCGCTCACGGTGCGACCCGATTCCTCGAAGGCCCGGGCGTCGGGTTCGTGGACGTTACGGTATCCGGCGAGCGCGGCCCAAATGGATGGTACGGTGTCGTCGTTGATGGAGCCGGGGCGGTAGGAACGATAGACGTTGCGGCGGACGGCCATGAACGATCCCAATGCTCCCGACATTCCGCCGACTTCGCTCTCGCGCGTGCGCAACCGGTTTTCAAATCCGCCGTAGGTAGCCTCTCCGCGCACCGACTCGGCGCCTTCGGGAATGAGGATGTACTTTCCTCCGCCGACCACGCCCACCTTCGGATCGGCGAAGTGCCGCACGGCATTGCGCAACGCGGCGGGATCGAGCATGACGTTGGCGTCGGTGAAGACGAGAATGTCGGCCCGGGTCTCCTGCACGAGACGATTGTACACGCCGCTTTTCCCACTGCGGCCGGGAAGCTCGATCAGTCGCAGACGCGGATCGTGAATAGAACGAACGATCTCATTCGTGCGATCGGTTGAACCGTCGGAGCCGACGAGGACTTCGAGCTTATCCGAGGGATAATCCAGCGCGAGGGCGTTGGCCACTTTCGCGGCGATGACCTGCTCTTCATTGTAGGCGGGAGTGAGGACGGCCACCGTCGGCCACGCCCCGGGCTGCACGGTCGGCGGGACGGCGAAGCGGCGGCGAAACAGTTGGAGCGAGAGCGGATAGAGAAGATAGGTGTGAACCATCGCCCCCACGCACAGCCAGAACAAGACTTGAAGGGCGATCATCGCGGAAAAGATGAAGGACGAAGGATGAAGGATGAAGAAAGCCGCGCGCGGCGAGTCATTACGTGGACCACACCTATCGTTCGAGGCGGTCGAAGTAGCGTTTTTGCGGTCGCACCTGCGGTTGCAGCGCGCGCAGAAGCCCAGGAAGTGGAATGGCTTTTTCGAGGCCGAGAAAGACGCTGCGGAACGCCTCGGGGGCGTTGTCCAGATAGCGGTTCAATTCGTAAACGCGAATGAGAGTCTGCAATCCGCAGAGGAGAAGTTCGGTGGGCAGACCGGCGGTGGCATACATCGTGGTCTGCATGTGCCAGGTGGCTTCGCCGATTTCGGCAAAGCGCGCGGGCAGGTTCTTGGAGGCAAGCAACGATTGTGGATTCAGTCCGTTGCAGACGTGTTCGCAAGCCTCCGTGAGAGCCAGCCGCAAATCCGGGCGGGCTTCCACTTTCAACTGGAAATCGGTGAAGAAATCCCCGTGACGATAGGCCAGCTCGCGGCCGTCGAAGCGAACGCAGAGGCGATATTCATCGTTGGGCGAAAGATCGGGATGGCGCATCCCGATGTTGGTTATCTCGATCTTACCGCCCGCGATCTCGTAGATCACATGACGGCCACGGATGAGATTCGAGGTATGTAGAACGAGGTCGGAGTAGTGCATGGATTTCTACCCTATGGAGTCGCTATTTCGCGCGGTTGGGATCATGTTGCCAGCAATACTGGGATCCCGGCTGAGCCAGACGCTTGCAGCGGGTGCCCTTCTTGGTGATGGCTGCGCATTGGGTACGGAGGGGAGAAGGGGTTGCCGGTGCGGGAGCCAGCAACGGATTCTGATGAGAATGTCCGTTGGCGAGGCGGTCGGCAACCGCCCCCACCGGCACCCAGCCCTCGACCTGGATCTTTGCCCAGCCCGCAACGGTATCCAAAACCGACAGTCGGCAGTGGGGAGTGAAGGCGCCGGCCACCGGCCCGGCCGGAATTACATACATCGTATCGGCGATCCGGGGGAGGGAATCGGGCGGGACTCCGTCCTGGCCCAGAGCACCGAGAGTATAGAGGAAAATCGCCCCTGCCACGAGCAGGTACTTGGCCATATGCCTCTCCCAGCCGTGTTTGAATCGAGGTAATTCACGTTAAATATATGGAATATTTGCCAAAAAGCAACTCACGACAGACCGTCTCGGGACACGGTCCGGAGAGGCGCAACGGTTTCTCTTGCGTTGCGAATTGTAGTTTAGTATATTGTTATTGAACATGATGGTGACGTGTTTCGAGCGTAGAAATCCCGTGGATCTCGATACCCTCAAGAAATACACGCGCGGCGAACTCAGCCCGAAGCAGTTTCTGGCCGTTCATCAGGAAGCCGATGAACTGATGGAGCTTTTACAGGCGCATCTGCATCCCGGCGAGCATCTGACGTCGCTGGCGGAGTGGCCGATCCTTCCCACTCGCCGGCAAACCCGCCACTATGCGATGCTCAAGAACATGATGTTGGCGACGCCGTTCGTGTTGGTGGGGGGCGCGGCCTTCATGTTCGCCTCGCCCTATGCCATGCTCATTACCGGGCTGATTCTGTTCGCCGTCTTCGCAATGGCGGCGGTGGCGTTGGCCGTGCGGCAGGCGCGTGCGCGAAAATCACGGGCCGGTCGCAGCGTCCTGGCCGTGACGAATCGCCGCATCCTGCGCATCTGGCTGGACGGCACGGGCGAAGTTCAGTCGTGGATGGTGACCGACGCCGAACGCTCGCGCCAGCCCGTCGAACCGGTTCCCGAAACCGTGCGGCTGCTGCTGCAGTTGGATTTGGGAGAGACTTCGCTCAACTGATCTACTTCATTCCACCAAGACGTGCGGAGAGCCACGGCCTGGTCTTAGGACACGTTTCACATCGGAGGTGCCGATGAGACCGCTTAGATTCCGTTTGGTGAGTGGGTGCACGATTCTGATTTCGGTGGTGACGTTTTCCGGATTGGTTTTCCCTCAAGCATCCGGCAACGCCACCTCGCGTTTCTTGGGATCGAGAGCCAGTTGGAGCAAGGTTTCGGTGGCGTTTCATCAGATGAGTCCGCTGTTCGGCGGACTGGAAGTTTTTTGGGGGGGAGATGGAGCGATTATTCTACGTCGAGTGCGGAGGAGTGAGACGGGGGAAATGGAGGAAGTCCGCTACCAACTCAATGAGGCGGAGCGGGTGCAGGAATTGCTGCGCCGGTTCGAAGAAGCGGATCTGGTGACCATGGAGCTGGAGCGAGAGCTGCCGCCGCCGCTCGATTCGGGTCGGCCGCTGCTCGTTCTTCGCAACGCTTCCGGTGAGCAACGGGTGTTCGAGCCGAGCGCGGCGCCGAGCGCGGAGTTCGAAAAGATTTTATCGAGCCTCATCTCTCTGGAAGGTCTCGCGAGGGAAGCGGCGGTGGTCTATCAGGGAACGGTGGATGCGGGATATTATCCGGCGGGATATGGGTGGGTTCAACCGAGGCTGGAGCCGCGCCGCGACATTCGGTGGGCTCCTCATGCTGACGGAGAGTAATTCACGACTGAAGTAGAGCATCCGAAGTCTAGAAAGGCGTGCGCGTCACTTCTTTTGACTTAGGAGACGATCATGCGAAGGCTCACCGATGGGTCTTTTCCAAGAAAGCGGGCGCTGTTCCGGCGCTCGGTGTCGCTCTTCGCGGGGATCGGGCTGTTATGGCTCTCGTCGTCAGCCCTCGCCTATAACTTCACCTATTTCGGGGGACGGCAGGGACGACCCGGCGTGGACTCGCGCTATTTCTTGTACACGTGGAACCGTGGGCCGACGGGCGGAACTCTCACGTGGTATCTGGCGCGCGGCGAACTTCCCTCTGACCGCTGCGACCTCGAGTGCTTCGATGCTCTTCGCGGTCGCGTGCAGCCGGAACTGGCGAAGTGGGCTTTGTGGATTGACCTGACTTTCGCTCAGGCCCTGGACAGCGCCAGCGCGGATGTCGTCATTCGCTTCGACAGCGCAACCACCGGTGCGGACGCGCAGGCATGGCAGTACGTGGGGAACACGCTCACGCAAGCCCTGATCCGGATCAACCCCAACCAATACCTATGGTGGAGCTGGCCTGAACCACAAGCCGATTTTTCCTACACTGTTCTCCACGAGTGGGGCCACTGCTTGGGGCTCGGTGACCTCTATTACATGGACCACGGCGTCAACGCCTTTGAGGCCGAGGATTTCACGGATCACCTTTCTTCCGATCCCTCACTGCCGAACACGCAGGGAAAGGGTGACAACGTGATGCAGGCCTATGGCGTGATGACATTGGATAATGACGAGATCTATGCCGCCCAGTGGCTGTGGGGGAACATCGGGGCGAACGCGATCACGACCGGCGATCTCTTGCCGCGGGTCAGCGCCCCAATGGGCGGAGACTGCTGCAATCAGACGGCTGCACATCATGGCCCGCCCACGTGGACTTACTGGGGAACGGTCACAAACCCGGTGGGTCCGACGGTGGTGCGCAGCTACTTCCAGAACATTTGCGTGGCCTCGAGCATCGGACCCGGGGTGTGGAACATTGACTACTTTCCGTACCCAACGCAATGGACGGCAGCCGGGCCGTACCAAGGGAACTTCGTTTTTCAAATTAGTGACGCGCTGCCGGGCAGTTCCGAGTTCAGGACTCTCGCCACGGTGGACGCGACAATCTTTAGTGCTCCACCGGCTCCCCCGCCTCCGCCGCCGCAACAGCCGCCGCCCGGTTGGCCGTACCCCGGACCTGTACTGTTTCCCCATCCGCCGATTTTTGGTGCGAATGGCCAGTGCTCGTTTGATGTCGCCATCAACGTGCCGCAAAGCTACTCCTACGGTCCCGTCTCGACCTGTGGCGCAGGCGATAACTGCGACTTGCGCGGGGGGGAAGATTACGTGATTCAAGTGGTGGTGGATTCCGCCGGGTGGTACACCTTCTCCCTGTGCGGCACGGCGTCTTGGGATACCTACCTCTATCTTTTTGCGGACTACTGCAGCGGAGTCCTCATCGCCAGCAACGACAACGGCTGCGGTGAGGCCGCCGGAGCATCGGTCATCACCTGTCAATATCTCGATGCGGGCAATTACCTCTTGGACGTTGAACCCGGCATAGTTGGACCGTGCGGGGAATTCACGCTGACGGTGAGCGCGTGCAGCGTGGCTCGCTGCTGCTACGGCGAACCCCAGAACCCCACGTGCGCCAATCTGACGAGAGCCGGATGCGATTCCCTGCAGGGAACGTGGAACGGGACGCTGACCTGTGATTCAGCGTGCCCGCATCGTCCCGGTTGCCCGCCGGATACCTCGCTCTTCGCACAATACCCGCACCTGCCGGAGGAAGCATGGAGTCCCGTTTTAAGCGAGGTCAGTGCGGGTGTGCGGGCGTACGAGAATTACTCGGTAGCGGACGCCATTTCCGACCTGCATTTCTGGGGACTCAACATCCGTTTCAGCCCCTTTGACTCTTGCCGCGAGGCCCCGAAGCCGTTCTTGATCAAGTTTTTCCCCGACAGCGCAGGCTATCCGGCCTCGGTTCCCCCTTACAGCTATTCGTTGAGTCTTTCGCCGGTGACCACGGGTCTGCGCTATCTCCTGCTGGGGAGGCTTTTCGACATGTACTACTACTCGACCGATCTCTCTCCGCCGTGCACCTTGAGGAGCGGGTGGGTTTCAGTGCAGGGGGAAGGCAATCCCAACTGCCGGTTTGCGTGGATGAGTTCGCCCATCGGCCATCGCCGGTCTTTGCAGTGGGACGACTCGTTTGAGGATTTCAATGTGTTGCCCTTCGACTTAGCCGTGTGCTTGACCGCGCCGCCCTGTGATACCTCGATCCGCGCGGATAGTGTCACGATCTCTCTGAATGAAGAGAACACGAATATTGTGATCGCTTTCCGGGCGCCGGTGGCGGGCGACTATACCGTGTGGAGTACCCTAAGCCGGAATTCCGTGTTCCCGACCGGCTTCACTGCGGAAGTAACGATGGCGGCTTTGACCGGGGTGAATTCGTGGACGGATCCGAGACCTCTCGCGGCGTACCGCCGCTACGCGGTGACGCACACGTGCCCGTAGACCCCCCTTTGTCCCCCCATAAAGCGGGGGAGAAGAAACGCTGCAATAACCGCTTGATAGCTTACTCACGTTCACACTCTTTGTTTTTTAACCGCAAGCCGGCTCGCAGCCCGCTAACCATAACCGAAGCTTCGCTCCGTCGTCTGATCCGATGGTATCAGAGAAACCATCGAGACCTGCCGTGGCGGAAAACGCGCGATCCGTATCGAATCTGGGTGAGCGAAATTCTGCTGCAGCAGACGCGGGCCCTGACCGTCAAATCCTACTATACTCGCTTCCTTCGCTCTTTTCCCACCGTTTCCGCGCTGGCGGCGGCTCCGCTGTCGGCTGTGCTGAAGGCGTGGGAGGGTTGCGGCTACTATGCGCGCGCCCGCAATCTACACCGCGCCGCACGTCAAGTTGTGGCGGAAGGCGGACGTATTCCCCATTCAGCCGCCGAATTGCGGAAGCTGCCCGGCATCGGGCCGTACACGGCGGCGGCGATTGCCTCGATTGCCTATGGCGAATCGGTGGCGGTTCTCGATGGCAATGTGGAGCGGGTTCTGATCCGGCTGCTCAGCGAGCGGCGGCGGCAAAAGACGCCCGTCGTTCAGCGCCGGCTGTGCCGCGTGGCCGATTCGATCATGGAGACGGCCCGAAGGGCGGGGATCTCGCCCGGGGAACTAAATCAGGCTTTGATGGAGCTGGGCGCGCTGGTGTGCACGCCGCGGCGCGCCGACTGTGCCGTTTGCCCTTTCAAGGTAGAGTGCCGCGCCCGGCAATCGCTCGATGACGTGACGATGCTGCCGCGCAGAACTCCTTCGCGGGAGTTGCCTCACTATGACATCGGGGCGGCGATTCTGCGCAAGAACGGGCGGATTCTCATTACGCAGCGGCCTCTGGACGGACTCCTCGGCGGACTGTGGGAGTTTCCGGGAGGGAAGCAACGCACGGGCGAGAGCCTGGAGGAGTGCGTCGCGCGCGAAATCCGTGAAGAGCTGGGAATCGAAATAACGGTCGCCGAGCAGGTGGCGCGAGTTCGACACGCCTACTCGCATTTTCGGATCACGCTGCACGCATTCGAGTGCCGGCAGCGGTCGGGGCGGGTGAAGAAGATCGGAGTGGCGGACTTTTGTTGGGTGAAACCGGAAGAACTCAAGCGATTTGCTTTTCCCAAAGCGGATCGGGTGGTTCTTGAAATACTGGAAGGCAAAAAATCGTAAATCCCAATGGAGGGAGGCAGAAAACCATGAAGCGTTGGATTGCATTACTCACGGCGCTGGCTCTGATCGGAACGGTCGCGCTGGCCGTTGCCGCGGAAGAAGCCAAGACGGAAGAAGCGGCCATGCCCAAGTGCGAGATGGTCGGCGAAATGGGCGTGAAGTCGTTTCCGGCTATGAAGGTCGCCGCTCTGATGGTGAAGGCCGCCGACTACGAGCCGGAGGGCGGCTATCCCGAGGGCATGGAAGGCATGATGATGGCCTATGAGAAAATGATGACGGGCGGATTCGAGACGATGGGCAAGTGGATGGAAGGCGGAAACCATCCCACCGGCCCATGCTGTGCGGCGTACTATGAGGACCCCGAGAAAACGCCAAGCAAGGACTTGACCTGCAAGCTCATGTACCCGGTGGGTCCCGATGCCAAGGGCATGGAGAAGGTGATGATCGAAGAGCTGCCGGCGATGGAAGCCGCGGTTGCGCAGTACAAGGGTCCCTATGAGGCCAGCGGCGAGATCTGGAAAGCTCTGGACCAGTGGGTGAAGGACAACGGCTACGTCCCTGCCGGAGCGCCGATGGAAGTCTATCTGAAAGGCCCCGGCGACAAGGTCGAGCCCACCGAATTCATGACGGAAATTCGCATGCCGGTCATGAAGATGGAGAAAGCCGAACCGAAGAGCGACAAGTAATCCTTCGCCGGTCGCCGCGAGGCGGCCCGCTATTGCTACCGATGGATGGAGAGACCGACTTCGGCGGCGAGGCCGGTCTCTTCATCCTCCGAACTTGCCTGCAGCGGCTTGCTGATGTCGAGGCAATTGCCGAGACCGAGTCTCGGACGATTGGTGGGTATCAAGACGTTATGAATAGCCGATATCTGTGGACGTGCATCATTACCGTCGCCGTGGTCTGGCAGGGATGCAAGACGGATCTCACGGCTCAGCGCATTCACGAATTGCGTACGGTGAGCGAGCTGGACTCCGCCTACGCTCTGGCCCTCGACGCACTGACGACGAATGTCCGACGTGACGACGTCTGGATGGAATTCGTTCGGACGTGCGTGGAAATATCGCGTCATCCGGAGCTCAGTCGCGTCGAGTCCACAATGCCCTATCTTGTGCAGGCGGGACTCGCCTGTGGAGCGATGTTCGAGCGATCTCACGGAAAACCGGGGACCAAGTGGCAGGAAGTCGGACGGCTGGTGTCGGGGGAGTACGAGCGGCAACTGAATACGATTCTGAAGACGTTCTACGATCAAATGCGCATCACTCAGCATTGCAATCAACTCCGCGAATCGCGGGGACTTGATCGCCGGGGAATGACGACGCTGGAGCGCCTGCAGGAAGAGGTCGCAGAGTGCCGCATGAATGCCCGGCCGCTTCTCGAACGGCTGTTCGCGATTCAGGGGATCTACGAAAGACTGCCGGAATCGGGAGCCCGAGCGAGAAAGGCCCTGACGGAGCAATTGACAACGGCGTTGGGAATGTGGCAGGAGGCGCTGGGTTTCGATCCGGGATTCGAGGAGCCGGTGCGTGAGGACGTGGCGATGAAGGTTACGCGGGCTTTCCAGCGGGCGGCGGATGATTGGAAGGAACTGGGATACTTGATTCCCAGCACACTTATCGAAAACGAGATCTACGAATGAACGTCCTGGTGGTAGACGGCGGCGGGACCAAGACGCAGGCCTGGCTGGTGAGCGCGGAGATGCGCACCTGTCTGACGACGGTGCGGGCGGGTCCGTCGAGTCCGTCGGCGGTCAGTCCCGAAGGAGTGGCGGCGACCTTTGCCGAGTTGGCGGCGAATCTGGCTCCCAACGCGCTTCCCAAACAAGTCGTGCTCGGTCTGGCCGGCGCCGGTCGCAAGCCCGAGCAGCTGGTGGCTTTGGCAGCCGGACGACGGGTCTTCACCGAAGCGGAAATTCACGTTCTCACTGATGCCGAGCTGGCCTATCGCGGAGTATTTCGCAAGGGACAGCCGGGGATTTTGCTGATCGTGGGCACGGGAGCGATTGCATTGTATCGCACGCCGATCAGCAAGGAGTTCTCGCGAGCCGGCGGCTGGGGACCGCTCCTCGGAGATGAAGGCGGGGGGGCGTGGTTCGGCCGCGAAGCGCTCCGGCATTGCCTGCTCGAATGGGAGCGCGACGAACTCGGCCCGTTACACACGGCGATTCTGGAAGCACTCGAAATCGAAGAAGCCTCGCAGATTCTAACCCGGGTGTACAAGGACAAGTTCGGCCCGCGCGACTGGGCGCGACTGGCGCCGATTGTGTTCAACCATACCCGTGATGATCCGGGAGCGCTGAAGATTCTCAAGAACGCGGCGATTGAACTGGTGGCGCTGGTGGAACACTTGCAGGAGACGCTCGCTCCCGACGCGCAGACGTTGCCGCTGGGAGTAGTGGGAGGAATCTGGAATCACCGTCACCACCTGCAGCCGCTGATGGAGGAGGAAATTCGCATGCGCAACCTTCCGGTGGTATTCATTGAACCGGTGGGAGGCTGCCTGGAAGGCGGACTCAACTACCTGCAGGATATCGGCCGATTGAAATGAGCCTGCGCACTGCCGTGCGGCACTACCGATAATCTATCGCTCATCGTTTTCTCGCGATCCCCTTGATCTCTCGAATCTTCGATTTATGGGGAAAGCGTATCGAGCCATAGCGATCCGGCGAGAAGAATAGGGCGCGGCTTCGAGTCGCGCCCCTGCTTGTTTCAAGTCCTCACCGGCTTTCGTTCGCCGCGGCGGTCGCTCGCGCGTCGGGCGTAAATGGCCGCCCCCGCGAGTACGTTCTCCCCGGAGTGGCTATTGGTTCAATATCATGTACCGCATGACTTCGCGGACGATAGTGACGGGCGGGACGCCCCCGCGGTTCTCCACTTCGCGAACGATTCCCACGTCATTGGGACGAATCCAGTATTGAATGGAACGACCGTTGCGGAAAAACCGTTGATACGAAACGACGCCCGTGTAGGTGGTGTCGCGGATGGGAATCGAGATGCCGGGATAGGCGTTGAGCACGACCACGCAGTCGCCGAGAGCGTAGTAGTAACTGCCGGAAACGCCGGTTGGGTAACGGAACATGATCTCGGGGGCGGGAGTCGCGGGCAGCGGATGCTTCTCCATCAAGGTGCCCTGGCCGATGGAGTTGCGCAGATAGTACAGGCTGTCGGGCTGTCCGCCGAAGAGCGGGCTCTGAATGATTCGGTAGTAGTCATCGCCGCTCAGGAAGGTTACGTCTTCCGCGACGCGGCGGCGGATGGAGGAGTGAACGTCCGCACTGTCCACGTCGTACTCCCAGTAGTTTCCGACGCAAACCGGGATCAGACCGTCGGAGCAGAAACGATACTCGGCTTCGACAGGCAGGGCCCACGCCGATTCGCCGAATGCATTGGCGGAGCGCACTCGATAGTAGTAGAATCCGATTTCCGTCAAAGTATCCGTGTAGGTGGTGGTGTTGGCGGGGACGCTGGCGATGATATTGTCGGGCAATCCGGCAATGCCGCGTTTGATGTCGAAACGGATTTCGTCCACGCTGCGGTCGCGCCAGGTCAGGATCACGCCGACGCCTAAAACAACTTGGATTCGCAGGCTGTCGGGCGGACGGGGTGCGCCGAGAGCGGGAGTTTCGATTTCCACGGAATCACTCCACACGACGAACGTCTGTCGTTCGGCGCCCACGCGGTAGCGATAGACGGTCTGTTCGACCGTCGTCAAATCCGTATATTGCTCGACATTGCGCGCCGTGCGGCCAAGGATCAGCCAATCGGCGGGCGGCTGCCGCCGCTGGACGACGAAGCTGTCGGGATTGTCGTGGCCGGTCCAGGAGATCACGACCGTGGTGGCCGAAAGGGGTTCAACGGTCACGTTCGTGGGCGGATCGGGCAGAGCCGGAGTGTTGGTGGTGACGTCGCGTACGTTGGTGGGAGCGGATTCCCCATACTCATTGTAGGCGGTGACGCGAAAACCGTAGGGCGTGGCAGGGACGAGGCCGCCGATGGTGACTTGACGAGCGTTGACGCTCGTCGTATCGCGGGCCGCCCACACGCTGTCGGTGCGAAGATAGACGATGAATCCGAGTTCGTTGTTGGAGAGGTCCTGCCAGCGGAGGGTGACGGACGTATCGGTCACCGAGAGAATTTCCAGCCAGCCGGGCGAGGTGGGCGCAGGCGGCAGCGGCGGAATGTCCTTATTGTTGTCGCACGAGAGACAATAAAGCCCCGCGAGCGCGGCGAGCAGCGCAAGCGAACTCAGGCGGGTGCGGATCACGGTTCTTTCCCTCCCTTTCTGAAGAAGTTACTTTTCGTCCGGCACGTCGGCGCGGAATCCGAACGGGCTTTGTCCGCCCTGCGGCGGCCCGCCGTGAAGCTTGATTTCGCCGAACTGTTTCTCAAACCGCTCGAGGTTCTCCTGAATAGCCTTCTGGAGGAACTTCATGTGAGCGGGAGTCATAATGATCCGGGCATGGACGCTGGCTTTCTGCGTGCCGGGGACCATGCGGGCGAAATCAAGGAAGAACTCGGCCGGGCTGTGGGCGATGAGGGCCAAGTTGGAGTAGATGCCCTCGGCCACTTTCTCGTCGAGTTGGACGTTGATCTGCTGTTGGCGAGGTTCAGGTTGTGGGCTCATAAGTGGAAGACAATTGGTTAGTTAGAGAATGTTGTGCAAGGTGAAGTGCGGCACGGACACAGTGTATAAGCAAAGGGTTTTGAGGGAGAAAGTCAACTGCGGGAGGCACCATGTCGAGGCCGGCATTCCTTCTCATGTTGTTGCTTGCATATCAAAGCCATGCGGCAACGGTTGCGGGAATTGTCAGAAGGCAAGCGGACGGAACGCCATTTGAAAATGCCGTGATTATGCTCAAGGGAACTCATTACCTTGGCGGAAGCGATTCGTCGGGTCGTTACGAAATTCTGGATGTACCATTCGGAAGCTACTGGGCTGAGTGCTGGCATCCCGAAGGTCAGGGTGTAATGCTGATGGTTCATGTGTATTCCGATATCGTACAGTTGGATATCTCGCTCATTCCGCCGTTGCCCCCACAGGGATCGTGCTGGGAACCGGAGGTGAAGTATGCCGGTTCCGTTCTTGATCTTCAAACGAGAAAACCGATCGTTGGAGCAATTCTCCACAGCCTTTATGATTATCGCGGATGCAATTTTCCGGTGGCATGGACGGACGAGAATGGGCATTTCGACTGTAAATGGGGCTATGGGCCGGATTCCGTCTTGGTGTGGGCGCGCGGATATGAACCGTTGTTCACCGTGGCAGGAATTGAGCCGCCCGATCCGGGATTGTTGGTTCATTCGCTGGATTTCTCGCTGAGCCCGGTTGCTGAAATCGCCGCAGAAGAGGAGAAAGAATCGCCACGATTTCTTCCCGATGGAAAACCGCTTTATGCCTCCCTTCGCGGCGGACCGATGGCGCGCCCCACACTTCCAAATCCGTTCGGTCTGTTGCGGATTCGAGTGGTGGACGGTTGGCGGGACAATCAACCTCTTCCATTCGCATACGTGTGGATATTTGAGCTTGAGCAGGGTGCGCGCACCGATGCCAACGGTGAGTTTATTTGCGGCCCGCTTGAGCCGGGGAGGTATACGGTAAGAGCCATGAAGTCGGCGTACAATCCGTGTCCCGAAGGCGGGCGGGTGGAAGTCGAAGTTACGCCCTATATGGATTCTTCCTTGCAGTACACAACCGATATTGAGATTTGCATGTACGAGCAGCCCTGAGCGATTCCGGGCGGGCGTCCCCGCATGCCCGGAATCACCTTCCCCCTGTCATTCTGAAGGCCGCGCAGATTCTGAAGTATGCAGTTCCTCTGGCAATGGAGCGCGGCCTGAAGAATCTCAGCTTGCGTGCTTAGACCGGACAACGTGAGCCCGGCACGGGGGTTGAGATTCTTCACTTTGTTCAGAATAACATACGGGTTCGATTTCGGTAGCGCGTTTGATTCCGGAAGGGACACTGTCTCTGCTCGGCGGAAGATCTAAAAATCTTCTGTGATGTGTGGGGGCGGCCCGGTGTGGCCGCCCGCTCTTTTTTCTGGCCAACCCACTTGACAAATTATGGGCATATGCTTATATTATG
>JAHJDG010000002.1 GCA_018812265.1 bacterium
AACACGTCCTGAACTACCTGATGCTTAAACTCGTCCGAAAACCGGCGACCCTTCGAGCCCATAACCGTCTCCTTCTTGCCATCCCCCTAATCTAACCAAGTTGAGAGACTCTGTCCAGTCCAATGGGTGCAGTTCACTCTGTGCAGACAACGGAACTCGCAGCTTCCCCGAGCGATCCTCCGTAGTACCTACTCCAAAGACTGTCCCCATTACTCGCAGCCTTGACAAGCCACATGTCTCCACCAGCCCCATAGGAAGACGTGTTGCCGGCCAGAACGAATCCACCATCATCGGCCAGAACGATTGCGTCGCACCTTTCCCAAGCCGGACCGCCAAAGGTGCGGCTGAAGATGCTGTCCCCGTTGGCATCAAGACGCAACAACCAAAAGTCCAAAGATCCTGCACCATAGGAACGGGTCGAACCTCCAACAGCAAATCCACCATCCGGAGTTTCAATCCCGGAGAAGGCAAAGTCGAGGTCACTTCCTCCATAAGTGTGGAACCAGACCATGGCACCGAACGAATCGGTCTTCATGACCAGTATGTCGGAGTCCGCCGTTGATCCCGAGTCACTTGCCACTATGAAGAAGCCACCATCCGACGTTCGCACGATACTCTCCCCCAACTCCTCGCCAAGACCCCAGAAATTCCGGGTCCATAGGGTATCGCCGATGGAGTTCGTTCGCACCAGCCAAACTGGATATTCATCCGGATTGCCGGTTGCCTTGCCTCCAAGGATCATAAACCCATCATCAGGGACTTGTGTGCCGCTCGTGCCCCAGGTGCGATATGGGCCAGTGGACATCCGAGTCCATACCGTATCTCCATTGTCATCCAACAGAAGCAACCACATGCGAGTGGTTCCATCGCCGAACGATTGAGTTCTCGCGATAACAAGATATCCGCCATCTTCTGTGCAGACGACATCAGAACAGGTATCCCAAGCAGGACCACCGAAGGTCCGTGTCCACATCGTATCGGGTAGTTGAGCCGATGTCGTACAGGCCTGCACGCCTAAAAGAAGAACGGCAGCAAGAATTCTCATCATGTAGGGCCCCGTTGTTTCCCGTTTGGATTTGAATACAATATCAGATGGATTTCAAAGAAGCATAAACGATATGATCCAATCAGATCTGATATCCTTCGGCGGCGGAGCCGCCTCAGGATGACAAGAAAAATGAATGCCGCCTCAGGGTGGAAGAAGAGAAACCCAAATCCTCCTTGCCTGCGATCCTCCCCCGCTATGTTGCATGGACCATGTAAAAGTGTTCCAAGAGTGCGGACGCTGTACAATTACCTCGGTGTATTCACAATCTTGATCATGGTCTGAAAGGCCACATTCGGTCGGGTCTGCTGGTTGACGGTTCCCGTGATGAAGAGATTCCGATCCGGCACATAGAAGGCCACCGATCCGGTGGAGCCGCAATGCCCGAGCATCTCGGGCACGGTACGGAACGGCGAAAGAACTCGCGGCAGATGGAATTTCTGAATACCGATCCCGTATTGAAATGGAAAGAAGATGTTGTTCCATCGCTTCAGTTCTTTCAACTTTTCCTTCGGGAAAAAATGCCCGCCGAAGAAGGCTCTCAGAAACGTCATCTGGTCGCGGGCCGTGGAGATAATGTCGTTGCGGGTGGAAGCCAGAAAAAGCGGTAGGTGTCTGGTTTCCGAGCGGTAGCAGATGGGAACAAACTTTCGTTCGTCTGCATTGTCGTACACGAAGGTATCCGTCATCTGTAGTTCTTGAAACAGCTTTATCAGAACAATATTCACCGGCTCTCCGGTGACGCGCTCGATCACCAGACTCAGAATCTGATGGTTGGTGTCTCCGTATCTGGCCTTGCAGTTTTGCCCGGGAGGAAAATGGGATTTCATCTTCTTTACCTCATGGATCACCCGCTCCATGGGCCAAGCCTCATCCATCCCGGCCTCCAACTCGGACATGGCCCGCTTTCCGTCGGCTTGCCGATCGGCCAGATAACAGGGAAGCCCAGAGGTGAGGGACATCAGGTGTTGAACGGTCAGGTCGCGAGAATAGTCCGTTCCGTTATGCCGATGCATTCCCGCCACGACGTCTTCGGGAAGATGGGTTGCGATCCGGTCCGTCAGGTTCAACTTGCCGTCCATGCACAATCGCAGGACCAGCGCGGAGACAAACAACTTGTTAACGCTGGCGATGTAGTAGCGGCTGTTTTCCTTGATGTTTCCGGAGGCACTGATCAGGTTAATGTGGTGGTCGTGCGATGATACGTGGAACACCGCTCCGTAGATATGCTTCTTCGCGACCGCCGCACTTACGATTTGATCGAGAGTCGCCTGACTCAGTCTATGTTTCATGGTTGCCTGAGATTCCGGCAGGGTCACAGACCCGGCTCGGCGAAAATGTTATGTGCGCGGTAAGCGCGAAGAAATTTTCGCGCGCACGAAGTGGACCAGCCAGATGACCGTCACACCGGCAAGCACGGCGAGGATCGTCTCTGTAAAACCATACCGGTTCCGCACAGTCGGAAAAAACAGAATGACGAATACCCCGGACAGCAGCCCGGTCGCCGGCGTCAGAACTTTTAAAGAGTTGCGGCATGTTAATATCCGCTGGCTGCTATCTCTTATGCGCGCGCCACAGCCACACGGCAAGGGCACCCGGTCCAAGGACCGCCAACACACTTGCCCACATCGGAACCTCAATATTGGCCAATGTGAAAGGGATTTGGAAAACCAGCAGCAGCAGGTGAAGCAACGCGACAAGCGACAAGAACAGTATTGCGAAAAACACAGCGGGTTTCAATGGCGCGCCTCCTCTCGATAATTGAACACAATCAGCATCCTCACCGGTCATTTCATGAGAACGAGCTTTGCAGTTTGATGATGATTCTCGGTTCGCAATTGCGCGAAGTAAATACCGGACGGTAACGCGCTGCCGTCGAAGGAAAGCGCGTGCGATCCGGCAGTAAAGTGTTCATCGGCGAGCGTCGTGATGAGTCGTCCGGTGACGTCGAATACGCAGAGCCGAGCTCGCGTTGCTCTCGGAAAGTCGAAAAAAATCGTCGTGGACGGATTGAAGGGATTGGGATACACCGACAGAGCGAAGGTCTGCGGTTGGAAAGAACGGAAATCCCCAGCGGGCAGGGGGTCGGGAGTCGTCTTCAGAATGTAGTGCTGCAGGCCGGCTCCGGTGATGAAGGTAGTCCCGCCCAAGACGAAGCTGGCGTCGGCGAGCTGAACGACGCTGATGCAGTTGTCCGCGTCCGCTCCACCCCAATGTGTACTCCAAAGACTGTCGCCGTCCTCACTGATGCGAAGCAGCCAGATGTCGTAAAGACCATTGGAGAAGGAATAGGACCTTCCCGCCAGTACATAACCGCCGCCCATGACCGGGATCACCGTGTTGCAGAAGTCACTCAGTTCACCGCCGTAGACTCGACCCCACAGGCTGTCCCCGTTGGCGTCTGTCCGAATTGCAATAAAATTGGTATTGCCGGGTGTCAATAGTTGACCCCAGCCGGTGATCAGATACCCTCCATCCGAAGTCTGCACCACCGCTCGTCCATCTTCCTGATCGGGTCCGCCGAAAGTACGGCTCCACAGACTATCACCGTTGGCATCTGTTTTGACCAGCCAGAAATCATGGTTGAGCGCTCCGAACGAACTTGTATAGCCGGCCAGCACAAAGCCACCGTCGGTAGTTTGCTTGACCGAATAACAGTAGTCAATGTTTGAACCCCCGAAAGTACGGCTCCAGAGACTGTCACCCTCGCTGTTGATCTTGAGCAACCAAAAGTCGCCACCTCCTCCTGCACCGAACGAGGAGGTCCAACCCGCGAGAACATATCCGCCATCGGTGGTCGGCTGTACGTCCCAGCAACGGTCGTCCAACGCTCCGCCGTATCGGTGATCCCAGAGGGGCGTACCGTCTGCATCAACTTTGACAATCCAGAAGTCCGGCGAACCCGCTACGCTTGTGTAGCCGGCCAGCAGGAAACCGCCGTCCCCCGCCGGGCACATGGCGAATCCCAAGTCCTCCGCCTCGCTGCCGTAGGCGTGACTCCAGAGGGAATCACCGTTCGCATCAGTCTTCAGCAACCAGAAGTCATTGTCTCCTGCCCCATAGGACTCCGTCCATCCGGCCATCAGGAAACCGCCATCAGCGGCAGGCAAGATGGACCAGCAGATTTCTCCCATGTCTCCACCGAAGCTTCGACTCCACAGGCTGTCGGGCGGTTGGGCGAAGGCCAGAACCGTCAACACGCAAACCAGCAGGAAAACCGGAAGGGTGCGTTTCATTGGAAGATCTCCGTTGAATGTGATGAAGTTATTTCAGAAGAATCAGTTTGACCGTCTTGACTTCATCCTGTGTCCGCAATTGTGCAAGGCAGACACCCGATGGATATCCGCCGCCGTCAAACTCAACTCGATGCGTTCCGGCGGAAAAGTGTTCATCGGCGAGCGTTGTGACGAGTCGTCCGGTGACGTCGAAGATGCGAAGCTGTGCTCGCGTCGTCTTCGGCAGATCGAAGGTGATGGTCGTTGCCGGATTGAACGGATTGGGATAGACGGAAAGGATAAAGGATGAGGGATGAAGGATGAACTGCTCATCGGCGTTCACTGATGGATCGGGTCCGGTCTTGACCAGCCAGAAGTCCGATGGGAATCCTTCCGCCGGAACCGCGCGACCACCGAGATAGTAGCCGCCGTCGGGAGCCACCGCCAAAGTCCATAAAACCTGATCGAGGTCGCGGCCGTAGAGTCGGCTCCATAGGCTGTCACCGTCGGCATCAAGGCGCAGAAGCCAGAAGTCCTGATCCCCCGCCGTGAAGGAACGGCCATCCCCACCGATCACCAGTCCACCATCCGGCAGAATCTGCGCGGCTCCCCCGAAATCGTTCGCATTTCCACCGTAGGTGCGGCTCCATAGTTCATTGCCGCTTCCATCGGTGCGAATCACCCACACGTCCCAATTGTCGGCACCGTCCATGTTCTTACCGCCGATGAGCAGAAATCCACCATCCGCCGCCCGCTGAATCGAGCGGCATTCTTCATCAAACTCACCGCCGTAGACCCGGCTCCATAAACTGTCTCCATCGGGACTCGCCGCGACCAGCCATACATCCTTGTCCCCTGCGCTAAAAGAGCGCGCATCTCCCGCCATGTAGAAATTGCCGTCAGTACCGATGAGGGACGTGAAACAACGTTCATTCGAAGCTCCGCCGAAGGTGCGGCTCCACAAGCTGTCGCCGTTTGCACTCATTCGAACCAGCCAGAAATCTTCCGTTCCTGCGCCATAGCTCTCCGTCCAGCCGGCAACGTAGATTCCGCCGTCAGTTGTCTGACCGGCGGATCGGGTTTGCTCAGGATTGGAGCCGCCGAAGGTGCGCGTCCACAGGCTGTCGCCATTGGCATCCGTTCTAATCAGCCAGATGTCTTGAGCACCCACTCCGAAAGAGTTAGTGTTTCCGTATAGGAGAAATCCGGCATCGGAACAGGATTCCACACCCGAAGGATAGTCTCCGCTCGCACCACCAAAGAACCTACTCCAAAGGCTGTCGCCGCTGGCAGAAGTCTTCAGCAGCCAATAGTCCGCTTCCCCCGCGCCCCAACTGTCACAGCGCCCGACGAGGATGAGTGAGCCGTCAGCGAGTACAAGAATTCCGCGCAACACCTCCGAGCTGTCCCCACCGTAATACCGGCTCCAAAGCGAATCGGGTTGGGCCAGCGCGCCGGTGGTCAACACTAAGCCGACCACTATCACTGCCGCCACATTTCGTTTCACGACAACCTCCTCCGTCAGAGTGAGTCAGGAAAATTGTGGAACGTCGCTTCCCAGACATCGCAGAATATTCTAAGTCATTGTTTGATTAGTGTTTGAATTAATGTAATAAATGGTGTGCGGACATGCAAGGAAAATGTTCCATGTGAAAATTTCAACATTTTCCGGATCGGATAGAAAGCGGGCTGCTGCCGGAGGCAACAGCCCGCTTGAGTCGAAGTGTTTAGACCGATCGATCGGACGAAAGCCGATCAGCCGCGAATCTGGATCGGGCCGGTTTCCACCGGATAGCTCGGGGTTAGATCCACCCACAGATTGGGATTGAGCACGGCCGGATTGTCGGTCACGGCGTTCATGCCCATGCGCATGGAATAGGCGTCATAGCCGAGCGCGTTCAGGTAGGCGTCCATCTGCATGGAAGTCTGACCGGTAAAGCAGTACACGATCACCGGACGGTCGGTGGGGATGTACTTCAGGTTCTCGCTGACTCCCAGCGAGCCGGGATTGAAGCGGAACGATCCGGGAATGTGTCCGGCATTGTAGTTGGCTTCCGGCCAGTAGCAGAGCAGGAACCAATCGTTGTTGGGATCTCCGTCATTCCGGTTGGCAAACACTTCCGCCGCCGACTTCATCTTCCAACTGGTAGGCGAAGCCGTAAGCTGCAGGGAGATTCGATTGATGAACATCTCCGATGCCGTCGCTCCGGTCACCGTGGGATGGGGGAAGCCATACTCGGCAGTCAACGGATTGTTCGTCGTTTCCAGCGCCTGTCCGCCCGGCGTGAGCGTGTACCAGCCGCCGCCGGCGCCGGTCTGGGCGGTGTCGCTCGTCCACGAGCAGAAACCCCACTTGAGGTTGTAGGCATTGAAGCCGGTGAGGTTCAGGTAGCTGGTGCTGAAACTGGCGGTCTGCCCGGTGTAGCAGTAGACGACGATCTTCTTGTCAGCGGGCAGTTCGTTTCGAAAATTGACCAGATCGGCCGCGTCCCAGTGATGCGCGCCGGGGATGTGGCCGCGCACGGTGTCATCGGCCAGCGAACGAACGCTGATGATGTAGGGCTGCGTGGGATCGCCGTCGTTCATCTCCGCCCACAACGCTTCGGCGGTGATGTTCTTGGTGGGATTCAGCAGGCTGTCGCCCCAGGCGGCCATGGTCTCAAATTCCGCCGCCGCGGCGGCAATGGTGAACGTACCGCTGACGCCGAAGACGCCGGCATCGCCGCTGCGCGTCACGCGAATCTTGCCGGTGGCCGAAGCCGTCGCCGGAACCAGCCATTGATGCGAGTTGCCGGACACGGCGGTGGCAATCGCGCTCCAGGTTGCGCCGTCATTAAGCGACAGACCGATGTCAAAGGAAGTGACGTTTTCAGCCGTCCACAAAACGGTCACCGTCGAATTGTACAGCAAACGGGCTCCCGACGCCGGGGCCGTTACGGTGATCGTGGCGGTATCGGTCGGTCCGGTAGGCGAATCGTCGTCGTCGGAGCAGCCGACGAACAGCGAAAGACCGGCCACAAGTATCAGCGGAATCAGCCAGAGGGAAAGACGCTTCATGGATTTCTCCTTAGTTGGGAATAGTGATAGGTTCAATGGTCTCTGGATTCTATGAAAGAGTCCCCGCCGATTCACCACGGCGGCGGACCGTCGGGAACGATTAAATGCGTATTGGCTTGACGCTCGGCGGCCGAACTCAATTGGTCGAGATCCACCTGCCGCAGGAAGAAGCCCTGTGCGGTGGCCGGAGTCAAATGGCAGGCCGCGTTGCAGCTTCGCCCACCGCTGGTGTCGGTTTGCGCCGTCCGGCGCACGATGTTGTGCGGCGTGGTGTATTTGAACGTCGGCACGGAAGCATAGTCCGGACTACTCACACCCCAGGGAGTGAACGTGTTCTCGGAAACCGGGATATGGCGCAGCACGACGTACTCGGCGGGCCGCTGGTCGGCAATCGGATTGCGGCCGATCTTGAACCCGATCCACGACGGCTGCTGAATCCCCGAACCGGCGTGACAGTCCGCGCAGTTTTTATAGGCCTGCGAGTGACAAACCTGACACTGGAAGTCCTCGCCATGCGTGTTGTGGTACACGTTGGCGGAAAGCGGATGGTGACACTCTTCGCAGCTCACTTGATTGTCCACCTCGTAGCGGTGGTCGTATTCGTTGCCGTCGCCGTGCAGTCGCGTGCCGGTATGACAGGCTTTGCAGTGCATTGCGCGGGGAACATAGTGAACGTCGGGACGATAACCCGCGTTGGCGCCGGTGTATTCGGCGCCGACCCGGCTGCCGTGACAGGCCATGCACTGATTGGTCATGTCGGGCACCCGCCGGACGTTATGCCCCTGAATAAATCCGCCGCCGACGGACTTGGGCCGGCTGATGTGGCACGAACCGCAGCTGGCGTGACACTTGTTGCATTCGGCGTCGAACTTCTCGCGGGCGTGCGGATCGGAGTTGATCGTTTGACCGGTGCGCGCTTCAAAGAGCGTATGATAGCCCTTCATCGTCGTATGGAGGCTGTGTTCAACCTTCGTCGCGATCTCCGCGTGGCACATGGCACACTGATTCACGGAAATTTCCGACGGATCGGGAACCAGTCCCTGATGAGCCTCGTCTTTGGTCAGTTCACCGATCCCTCCGCCATGGCAGATCCGGCATTCCAGTCCGTGGGGACCGGTGCGGAAGGTTTCGTAGCCGCTTCCGGTGAGAATGACCTTTTGCCATCCCTCCAACGGAGGGACACTTCCACCTCAGCCCTCGCCGGACGGATCTCCGGGAGGCGCGGTATCGGGCACAGCGACGGCCCGCAGCATGGCTTCATTGGTGTGGCAGCCGATGCAGTCGGCTCGATAACCTTCGATGGTGTCGGGTGGTGCGGCAGGGTTGTCCTCATCGCTGCAGCCCCCGAAAGTCAGCCCCAGAGCGAGCAGTCCCAGCAGCGTAACCGCCCAAGTATTGGCTTTTTTGTTAGTCGGCACCATGATTTCGGAAGCACCTCCCAGAGATTGAGATACAATTCACATATATGGCTGAAGCTCTCCAAAAAACGGCCGGTAGCGGATGATCCCCCGCAGGGTATCCCGTCGGCAGATCGCTTCAATCCAGTACTGTATTATAATACCTCACTCTCTAAAATGCAAGTGTCAAAACATGCAAATACAATAGTTTATCCTATGAATAGTTCATACCAAGCCGGATGTGAATCTCGGTAGGAATGATGAGAGAAGGGGTAGCAACAACGACATTGCGTGCTTCCGCAAGAAGAAACGGACACAGCAAGCTGTGTCCGTCAATTCGGGTGATCCTGCGGCGGCGGAGCCGACTCAGGATGGCTGTCGGGAGAGTATCATTTCACGAGCTGCATCTTCACGGTCTGCGACTGGCCGGAAGCGGTGACGCGGGCGAAGTAGGTGCCGGTTGCCCAGTTTGCACCGTCCACCGGAAGGTTGTGCTGCCCCATCGGGAGCTCGAATTCCTCACTCGATACCAGCCGTCCGGTCTCATCATAGATCTTGAGTGTGACCGAACCGGTCTTGGTCAGTTCCACCGGCAGCGTGGTGGAAGGATTGAAGGGGTTCGGATAGTTCTGTCCGATCCGGAAGTTCTCGGCCAGCGGCCCGCGCGGAGTTTCGATGGCCAGCGGTGTAGTTGCGGCGGCCGAGAGATAGCCCTGAGTAAAATTCGGATCGGCTTCATCGACGGCGTTCCAAGCCCATATCCCAGTGTAGCCTGTCCGAAAGGAATAGCCGTAGTCTTCGGTAATCTGCGGTGGCAGCGGAGGAATGGTCATCGTCGTGAAGACGTGCTCCTGAATTCGCAGACAGGGCCACGATCCCCACGGCGTAATCACCGTTCCCCAGCCGTCGCAGACGTAGATCGTGGAATCATGTATGATCATGGTGAAGCCCGGCATCGGCTCCCACGACCACTCCGAAACCGACGTCCAATTCGTTTGATAGGTGCAGGGGAAAACAAAGGTGGTCTCTTCCGGATTGAAATGAATGACCATCTGCTGCTCTTCGTAGTCCCCGGCATAGCCCATCATGAAGGCTCCATTGCTGGTGATCCGAGTGTACGAATAGCCGGTCACCGGTTCATCATACATGGTGAAGGCATGGGTTGCCGTGGGGAAATCGCCGGCATAGGGAGTGGAACTGGGAGCGACGATGTTGGTGGACTCATCGCCGGTGAAGTCGTAGCTGGAGAAGTCCCAAGTCTGGTTGGCGCCGCCCGAACCGACACTCAGCGTGACCTCCTCTGTCGAAGCATTGTAGATGGTGCTGCCGACGGGCGGCACGTTGGCGGAGGTGATCGTGATCTGACTGAATGACAGCGCGGTCAGGCTCAGAAGAGCAACGAGTCCCCAAAGAAGTGTTGTGGTTGATTTCATGGCAATTCCCTATTTGGTTGTGGTTGTGTGTAATAAGATAATCCATTCATAAGAATTGTGCAAGAGTCGTGCCGACCCATGCTCAATCAATGGAAGAGCCGGAGCGTGTTTTCGATGAGATCAGGTGTGAAAATCAGGCTGTGGCCCGAGACCACGAACCGGGCCGGGAAGCGCTTGAGCTTACGCACCGACTCGGCCCAGTGAACGGTGTCGGCGTCGGCAAGGTTGCCGAGTGAGTTCCCGCCTCGGATCATGCAACCGCCGAATAGAGCTTTCTGTGCGGGAAACCAGACCACGATGTTGTCGCGGGTGTGGGCCGGACCCGGATAGTAAAAAATCACCGAATCCCCCCCGAACGTAAGAACCAGACCGGAATCGGCGGGAAAGACGTGGTCGGGCGGCAGATGGGCGAGAATCGAAGTGTCCACTTCCGCGAGCTCTACCGAATCGCTCTCCACGTTTGCCATCACCGCTCGAATCTCGGCTTGCCGCTCGGCCAGCAATTGCACCGTCATCTCGCTTCCGTAGGCGGGGACGTTCATCTCCCGCAGCGCCGCGTTTCCGCCCAGACAATCCACGTGAAAGTGCGTGTTCACGGCAATGGCTCGCGCATAGTGCAGATTCTCGCGGCACCATTCGAGCAGATCGCGGGTGGCTTCGGGTGTGGTCGGCGTGTCCACCAAGACCAGCATCGAATCGGGCATCATCACGATCAGCGAATTGTACGGCCACTCCCGCTCGTGCACGACGACGTACACATCTTCATCGAGCTTGGCAACGGTCAGCTCATCGCTGGCCGTCCATTTCGGGTCGGGCAGCGCGGCGAGCGCGAGGGTTGCGAGAAATAGGAAAGAAATCGGTAGGGTTCGCGAAATCACAGCATTGTCCGTAATAGTAAATTTCGAGCATCACCGAGGGGTGACTCTGGAGAGTCACCACCGGGAAAAACCTGAGACTCGATGAATCGTGTCACTGCGAGATCGCACCGCCGTGCGCGGCAACGGATTCTTTTCGTTCATCCTTCATCCTTCATCCCTCATCCCTCATCCCTTCTTCATCCGCCACGCTTCGATGCAGCCGGTGATGATCTTTTCGGCAACCCAGCGATCCTGCCAACCCATCGAGGTCACTTCCTTGTTTTCGAGCTCCTTGTAGATGCGGAAGAAGTGATCCATCGAGCGCAGGAAGTGTGGCGGAACGTCGTCCAGGCGGTGATAGGTCTCGAAGGCGGGATCGCTGAGCGGAACGGCCAGAATCTTTTCGTCCACGCACGAGATTTCGGTCGGCGGCTTGTTTCCCGGCGGGAGTTCAAAGAGATTCATGGCAGATCATTCGGTAGTATTCTACAAACCTGCTCGATTCCGTAAGGGGGATCATGCAACGCAACCTGTCTATCAAATTCCCGGCGTTTCCGGCGGGGGAGTCTTTTTCGGCCAGAGGAGCGAGGCAACGATCGAAAGGGTAATGATAATTCCCACCACCACAAGCGCCCACGCCGTCGCGATCTCGAAGCGGGTGTGCGAGAGCAGCATCTTCACGCCCACGAACGTGAGCACCACTCCCAGACCGAGCTTGAGATAGCCGAACTTATGCACCACGCCGGCCAGCGCGAAATAGAGCGCGCGCAGGCCGAGAATCGCGAACACGTTGGAGGTGTAAACGATGAACGGATCGCGGGTGACGGCGAAAATGGCGGGAATCGAATCCAGCGCGAAAACCAAATCGGTGAACTCGACCGTGACCAGCACCAGCATCAGCGGCGTGGCCACGATCTTGCCCATCTTGCCCACCACCAGCCGCTGGCCGCAATAATACTTGGTGATCGGCACGAACTTGCGGAACCAGTTCACCACCGGATTGTGCGACGGGTCCACGCCGTGTTCCTTCTGCACGGCCATCTTGAATCCGGTGTAGATGAGGAACGCGCCGAAGACGTAGATCACCCACTCGAAATTCGCGATAAGCACCGCCCCCACCGCGATGAGAATCCCCCGCAGAACGAGCGCGCCCAAAATTCCCCAGAATAATACGCGATGCTGATACTGCGGCGGCACCCGGAAATACGAGAACAGCATCACGAACACGAAGATGTTGTCCACGCTCAGCGACTTCTCGATCAGGTAGCCGGTGAGGAATTCGAGGGCCGGACCGGGTCCCTTCCAGAAGTAAACGAAGACGTTGAAGAGGAGGGAGAGCAGGATCCAGAAGCCGCTCCAGAGGAGCGCTTCCTTCATCTTCACCTCGTGCGCCTTGCGATGGAACACGCCCAGATCGAGCGCCAGCATCGCCACGACGAACAGGTTGAAGATCACCCACTTGATGATGAGGGGGGACACGGGGGGAAACTCAGGTTACCGATGAATCCTCAAATCGGCCGGAGATCTGTACTGCGGGGAATATGATGTAAAGAATTATCAATCAAATAAAGAAGGTCGCGGTTCGGACTCACGAACCATACAAATAACTCGATTTGTTGATATTAAGAAAATGCAAGGACTTATGCAAGGGGTCGGACTACCCCAGCCATTTTGTCATCAGGTAACGGTCATGGTCTTGGTAGCCGAACTTGCGGTAGACCTCTTGCGCACGGGCGTTGGCGCGGGTGACTTCAAGGTGGAGAGCCTTGATTCCGAGTTCGCGGGCGGCCATCTCCACAAATCGCAGGGCTTCGCTGCCGATTCCCCGGCCGCGAAACGGCTCGCAAACGAACAGTTCATCCACGAAGGCATCTCGCCCCCGGAACTCGAGACTGTATCCGAAAGCAAGGATCACATAGCCCACCGTCTCGCCATTGAACTGAATCAGCCACAGGCGGCCGAAGTTCGCATTGGCCAGAAGATCCACGAGAGCGCGGCGGTGTTCCTGCTCATCAAACGGCGAATGATCGTACTCGTACAGTTCGCGCATCATCGAGAGCAGATCGGGAACGTCGGCGGAGGTGGCGGGAGGGAAGGTCGTGGACATGAATTGGATAACCGATGGAAGAACTTCTATCGAGGACCTTCGATTCGGGCCGAATACAATGGGTTAATCAACTGTCAACATCCAAATATTGCAGACTTTTAACGAACATTTTCAGCTTCCTCTCATCCAGCCGGCCGTCCGTTCTGACTCCGCTGCAAACATCCACACCGAAAGGCTCGACCAAGCGAACGGCTTCGGCCACGTTGTCGGGATTCAATCCCCCCGCCAGAAAAACCGGAACCTGAGACCGGGTCCGGATTTCGCGACTGATTTCCCAGTTGTGAGTCCGGCCCGTACCGCCAAGTTTTTTGACCGCCAGGGTCGGATTGCCTGAATCCAGCAAGAGTGCGTTGATATGCGGTGCCGCGGACAACGCTTCCTCGACCGCCTCCGATCCCGTGACATGAATCACCTGAACCAGCGCGATCCCCGGCAATGCCTCGCGCAGCTCGTGATAAGTCCCGTCCGCCGGCCGGTCGCAAAGCTGAATAACCGACGTGCGGCAGCGGCGGTGCTGTGCGATGATCTCGTCCGCTCGCTGTTTGGCGGTCAATAGAAAGCTGGATACCCCCGGCGGAACCACCCGCGCGATCTCGGCAATCAACGGCTCAGGAATAACTCCCGGTCCGCTCGGCATATCGGAGACCAGCCCCAACGCCGCCGCGCCCGACCGCACCGCCAGATGTGCTTCCTCGACCGAGCTGATACAGCAGATTTTAATTCGGGGAATCAACGGTAAATTCGCACGCTCCTTTTCAGTACTAAATTACTCATTTCCCGCTGATATGCAATCGGAATTATTCATTCGAGGCCAAACACAAAGCGCCACCCCCGCCGGGTGGCGCTTTGTCGTTTCACACGTGATCCCCCAAGACGTGACAGGAGAGGAGACAAGAGCCTGCCGCCGTTTGGTTCTCTTCGTGCTACTTTCGTGCCTTATCGTAGTTCGCGCCGATCTTGTCCCAGTCAAGATTCTTCACGAACGCATCTATGTAAGCCCCGCGATTCACGCTATAGTCGAGGAAGTAGGCGTGCTCGTAGACGTCGAGGGCAAGCATTGGATGAAGATCCCATGACAGATAGGTGTTCTGTGAGTCCCCCACCCAATTGACAAGCCGCGAAGCCGCCGGGAACCACACCGTCCACGCCCAGCCGCGACCGGCCAGACCGGAAGCCTTGAGATCCTTGACAAATGCTTCGTAGCTTCCGAAATCCTTCTCGATCTGCTTCTTCAGCTCGCCCTTCGGTTCACCCCCGCCGCGTTTCAGGTGCGAGAAGTAGATCTCATGATTCTGCATACCCCCGACGGCGAAACTTAGTTCCACCTTCAGGGCGCGCGCATCACTGAATACTTGATTAGCCGTGGAGAGGTCTACCTTGGCCAGTTTCTCCATGACTTCATTGGATTTATTGACATAAGCATTGTATAGCTTGAGATGCTCTTCCACGGTCTTCTTCGAGATTCCCTCCAGATCGAGGATGCCGGGACCGAAATCTTTGGGTGTAAACAACATGGGTGCCTCCTGCTGAAAAGTTGCTGAATACGACTGATTGTGTCCAATTGACCTTTACACGCTCGGCTTTGCCGGAAGGTTCCGTTCTTTCCGGAGGGTGTCCTGCAATTCCGAAATGTCCCGCATACCACGAGGAGCCGGTTTGCAACGAATTTACTTGCTCTAACTTACTCAAATATGCTTTTCGTTGTGGTGATTCGGATACATAGAATTGCGCTTTGACATAAAATCGCTCTATCATTGCCGTTCGAGGCACAACATGGAATGCTTCTTGCGAATCGGCAGGAGGTGGTTATCGTTCACTCTCTTCAACCACCTAATTTCTTTTCTACACAATCGGCTATTAGATCAACCTATCAAGACCTATGTCTGGAGACCGCTGGACACGAGGATTGACGGAGGCGCGCCGGGCCTTAGCCGAGGAGCGCAACCATGACGCACAGGCACTGTTCACCATCCTGCTCGACTTTGCCTTCAAGCACTATGGCCCGACCGATCCACGAGTGGGCATGAGCCATCAGGGACTGGGAGAAGCCTACGAAGCAACGGGGCGGGAAGCCGACGCGGAGAAACATTACAAGTGCGCATTGTCCTGCTTCGAGAAGAAGCCGGGAGCTCAGCATCCGCAGACTCTCGGTTTGATTGCGGCCCTGGGGGGATTCTACCGCCGCACCGGCAGCCACTCTCAAGCCGAGATGTTGCTCCAGAAAGCGATTCACGGTCTGGAACAGATTCCGGGGCCGCCCAGCGAGGAGCTGATTAACGCTCTCAGCCAATTGGCGGGCCTGTACTGTGAGACGAAGCGGAAATCGGAAGCCGAACCGATCCTCGAACGAGTGGTGGCTTTACGGGAGGGCGCGCTTACACGGGATCGCAGCGAATCGGTGAAAGCACTCTCGGAATTCGCCGACCAGCAGATGCAGCGGCGCAACTACTGTGAAGCGCAGCTCCTGCTCGAAGAAGCGCTGTCGGTAGTGGAACAGACACTGGGCGAGACCCACGGTGAAGCGGCGGAACTCCTGGAACGAATCGGCCGGGCCGCCATAGCGGGATTCCGTCACGATGAAGCCCTTCCGTTCATCGAGAAACTGGTGGTGGTGCAACGAGCGAACTTCGGCGAGCGATCCGACGAGATGGCCGCCGCCCTCCGCTTGCTCGGTTCGGCATCCTACGGGGCCGGTAAACAGGCGGAAGCGATCGGGATCTACGAGCGGGTTCTGGAGATTTCGAAGGCGATTCATGGACCCGCGTCTTTGCCGGTCGCTTCCGATCTGCACAAACTGTCTTTGCTCTACGCCTCGCCGGGAACCTACGCGAAAGCGGCGAGCTGTGCCGAGCAGGCTCTCAAACTCCGCGAGAAACATCAAGGCGTCCACCACCTTGAAGTCATTTCATTAATGAAAGACCTGGCCGATATCTACGCCAACTCCGGGCAACAGGATATCGCCGAGGAGATCGAACTGAAGGCCCGCGACCGCCTCCGCAACGTGCAACTCAGTACCGCGCCCTCGAGCGCAGACCCGGCAACACCGGCCGATTCGGATCCCCTCGTCAGTAAGACGGCTGTAAAAGCCGGCTGAACGTTATCAACCCGCCAGTAAATGGAAGAAATCGGGGCGCATGCGCCCTGCCTTTTTCCGCACCCCAATCCCGTTAGTCCATTGCCGGATGAAATGCGGGTCGCGACCTCGCAACGGATGCGTCACACCTCATGGACAGTTCTGTCATACCGACCCTCTACTAATTCTGGTATGCCTGTTGCCGTAGACTATCCATGCGGGAATAGTTGTGTTCAAATGAGCCGAAAACCGCCATGCAGTGTTTTGCATAAGGTTCATTTGACGACAACGTACCGGATTCTGGGCGTAGTGCACTGATGGCTAATAATGCCGATCCGATGGTATCCTATCAACCCTGAGGGGATTAACGATGGTTGACCGATTCTGGTCCAACGCGAGCACACACGCAGCGGCTGCCCTCTCCGAGGGGCGGTACGGTGACGCTCGAGCCATCTATGAGGTTTTGCTGGTGTTCGTTGAGAAACAGCACGGCAGCACGGACCTGCGAGCTGCCGGTTGCCATCAAGGGCTGGGCGAAGCCCTTGAGGGTCTCGGCGAAATGAGCCAAGCCGAGCGGCACCTCAAACGGGGTTTAACGATTCTCGAACGACGGTTGGGCGCGCTCCATCCGATCACGTTGCGGGTCACCACCGGTCTGGGAGTCTTCTATCGCCGCAACGGACAGATTCCCCGAGCCGAGATGACGCTGCGCAAGGCGTTGCACGGTTGGGGACAGATCAACTCCGCCCCCGATCTCGACGTCTGCGAGACTCTCGATCAGATGTCGAAATTGTACATGCAGATTGGACAGGTTCGCGAGGCCGAGCGGTTTGCCGACAAGTCGGCGCTGATCCGGCAGCGCGCCGCCGCCCATAGCGCGGAACAGATGCTGAAGGCTCTGTTGGATTTCGCGGAACGGCAGAGTCACAAACGAAACCACGAGGAAACCGAGAATCTCCTCAAGGAAGCGTTGGCCATCACCGACTCGATGAGGAAGCCGAACAACCTGCAGGCCGCTGAGATTCTCACGTGGCTGGGTTGCCTGGCCATGACCGCCTTCCGCTTCGAGGAAGCGGTGTCGCACTTCGAGCGCACACTGTGTATCCTCTGTGGAAATCTGGGCGATCAGGACAAGACGGTAGCCGGCACGCTCCGGCTCTTGGGCAGCGCCTATTGGATGACGGGACAAGGCCAGCGGGGAGCTACCTGCTATGAAGAAGCGCTGGAAACGGCCAAGCGGATCTGCGGGGAAAGATCGGCAATGGTGGCCGCTGACCTTCACAAGCTGGCATTGATCTATCTAAGCATCGGCGATCTGGCCAAGGCCGAGGAGAAGATGATGGCCGCGCTGGCTCTTCGTGAAGAGCTCCACGGTCGCCAGCATCTTAATGTGGTGGCCGTACTTAAAGACCTTGCCGACATCCGCTCCGCCCAGAGCCGAGCGCAGGAAGCCGGTGAGCTGCTGATCCGTGTGCGGGATACGCTCCGATCGGCGAGCGAAGCCGCGCGAACCGGCGCTCCCATCGCCACATAGCACCTCGCCTCTCTTATCCACCTGCAAGCCGCACGTTACTCCCCTTCTCCGACGCACGACACTTCTTCCTGTCCGTAGCACGGCCATAAACAACTCACGTTCGTCGCGACTCTCACGTCTTCATTTTTTTCTCAAGACCAGTGCAGACTATTGACAAATGCTGATAGATACAGTAATGTTTAGACTACAAACCATTGCGTGCAGGTCCCTGGGGCCGGGTTCGCCCACCCCGACGGACTGAATCTCCCTTCCTTCAGCGATCCCCCCCCTCGCTCCTGCGCACGCACCTTCCCAAAGAAAAAACCACGTGTGAAATTCTACGAATGATGAACGAGTCTTCGTGAAGTTTTGCTCGTGCAGAAATCCCACCTGAATAATCCTTGCTCAGAGGAGGAATCATGCTCTTTTTGAGATCCTTCTTTCTCGGAGGCTTGATCTTCGGCCTCGCTATTCTGCCGGAAGCTTGGGCCCATTGGGTCGAAAAGGCCGGTTACATTGACTACGCTCAGCACCAGGCTGCCGACTGCACCGTAGTCCTGCGGGACGGCATGCCGGATTTCGACCAGCGGCAGGATGGCTGGCAGAACGCCGTTCCACAATGGAACTGGTGCGGACCGCTGGCCGCCGCCAACTGTCTCTGGTGGTTTGACTCGAAACTCGAAATGGTGAAATGCAAGTCTCTCCCCTCGGGCAGCGAGGTCCGACCGCCGACGATCAGCGACCACTATAATCTCGTGCGTTCGCTGGTGGCCGGTGTTGACGACCATGATCCGAGGAACGTAGTTCCGTTTATAAGTACGTTAGGAGCATCCTTCCCGGGCGGCGTCCCCGCCACGGGAATGAACGCCGCGCAGATTCGCACGATGATTGACAACTACCTGTCTTCGGCGATGGTCAACCTCTGGGGACACTATAGTATCCGAGTCTACATGATGCCCTCGTTCGAGTGGATCTATGCCCAAGTGGACAGCAGCCAGGATATCCTTCTGCTGCTCGGTTTCTGGCAGCAGCAACCGGGCGGAGACGCGGGCCGCTTCGGGGGACACTGGGTGACCGTCGCCGGTGTGGACCGGCAAAACGACACCACCCGGATCTCGTTCTCCGATCCTTATCAAGACCATGCGGAGCTGGGATTTCCCGGAAACGTTTGGAACGGCTGGCTGACCCCCCACGCTCCCATTCCGGGACACGGTTCGGCGGTTCACAACGATGCCGGCAACGTCTCGCATGACTGGTACGTGGTCGGCCCGTCGTACACTCCGGGCGGCCTCATCTCACCCCAAGACTACGGCCTGCAAACCGTGGTTGAAATGTGGCGGAACTTCGATCAGCTCAACTTCCCGCCCGGTCTCGAAGTATACCGCCGACCGTACATCCCCGGCGGATTCGTGCACACCGAGATCGAAATCGCCATCGTAATCTGCCCCAATTTCGACTACGGCGATCTGCTCGTAGACTACCCGACGATTGACATCGAATCGTGCGGCCCCGCCCATCCGCTCACCGACAAGGCGTGGTTAGGCGAGAGCATCAGCGCCGAAGTCAAGCCGCGGATTGATACCGCGGCCAATGTGTATAACCTGGACAATGCCGACGACGGCGTAACCTTCTTCGGCCTTCCCTGGTCTCCGGGACAGGTAGCCAATGTCAACGTGTGGGTGAGCACGGGGGCTCATTACCTCGGTGAGCCGCTCGTTCTCAATGCCTGGATGGACGGAAATCTCGACGGCGATTTCGACGACGGCCCCGCCGTTGAGGAAGATGACTTTTTGGTCTGGTCAGAGTGGATCATTCCGGATATGCCGATTCCGATGGCCGGTGTCTACAACGTCGCGTTCAACGTTCCGGGCGCGGTAACGTATCCCATCAGCACTTGGATCCGCTTCCGCCTGACCAGTCAGAACGTAAACCGGTTCGGCTACGGCGGCTACTGGGGCGGCGGCGTATCCAACGGCTTGGGAACCTATGATATTGACTGGACGCTGGGCGAGGTGGAGGACTACATCTATCCGCCTCCGCAACTCCACCCGATAGATGATCTGGTGATTCACGTCGGTGGAGTCGGCGGTCCCATCGAACTCTACTGGACCGCTCCCGAGATCGGCCTGTACTTCATCTACACTACCGAGAATCCGAACAATCACGGCGATCCACGGCATGAGAGCGGATGGAACTTGGAGGACACACTGTTTCTGGTCGCGGGACCGGCTTCCTGGACAACCCTCAACCTTGGCTTGACCGATCTCAAGTATTACGTGATTGTGTACGAGACTCCATAACGAGAAAATCCCACAGTCTCAGACGGAGATCAACGTTTGACACGACAAGTGGATGCAAGACGAAGTGACCATGCAGCAGACAAACCCGAACGCGGACGAATCCGCGAAGGAGGTATCATGCGCCTGATGAGGTTCCTTTTGCTCGGAGGCCTGATTCTTAGCCTCGCTGCTCTTTCCCCCGCCCTTGCCGACTGGATTGAAAAGGCGGGCTACATTGATTATGCACAGCACCAGGTCGGCGTGCCACCGATGGAGTGGCCGGTTGATGGTATGCCCGACTTCGATCAGAAGCAGGACGCGTGGCGGAACGCCAACAACCAATGGAACTGGTGCGGGCCGGTAGCCGCCGCCAACTGTCTGTGGTGGTTCGACTCGAAGTTCGAAACGATCAAATGTAAGTCTCTACCGGCCGGAACACTGATTCGGCCACCGACGATCAGTGACCACTACAGTCTGGTGTACAACTGCGTGGTCGGAGCCAACCTTGACGATCACGATCCGCCGAACGTAGTGCCGTGGATCACGCTTTTCGGCAACTCGCTGCCCGGTGGAATTCCTCCGGCCGGCGTGACCGCCCAGCAGATCAAGACCATGATCGAGAACTGGCTGGCCTCGGCGGCGGTGAATCTGGCTGGACACTACACCGTTAGGATCGTGAATGCACCGACCTGGGACTACATCTACCGGCAGGTGCAGATCAGCCAGGACGTGATTCTGCTGTTGGGATTCTGGCAGCGAGATCCCTCGAGCGGGCAATGGGGACGTTTCGGCGGACATTGGGTAACGGTGGCTGGCGTGGATACACAGGACGTAGACGAGATTTCCTACAGCGATCCCTGCGTGGACAATGCCGAGCTGGGGATGCCCGGCGTGGTGTGGAACGGATGGATTATTCCGCACGTGCCGATTCCCGGTCACGGCCCCGGTATCCACAATGATGCGGGCAACGTATCGCACGACCACTATCCGGTGCAAGGCTCGGGTTCGCCCGGCGGCGGAATCTCGCCCGGTAACTACGGACAGGAGTTCGACTATTCGGACTGGACGAATTTCCAGGGATTGAACAGACCCGCCCGGCTCGATGACTTTCAGTCGCAGTACAATCCCAACTGGCCGGTGCATACCGAAATCGAGGACATCGTGGTGGTCTGCCCGAACTTCGATTACGGAGATCTGCAGATTGACTACCCGACCATTGACATCGAGTCCTGCGGGCCGGCCCATCCCCTCACGGATAAGGCTTGGCTGGGCAACAATATCAGTTCCGAGATTCAACCGAGAATTGATACCGCCAACCAAGTTTACGATCAGGACATCTTTGATGACGGAGTGCAATTCGTGGGTCTGCCGTGGATAATCGGAACGAATGTGCAGGTAATCGTCCAGGTTACAACCGGACCGAGCTACGCCGGAGAACCGTTGTACTTGAGCGCATGGAAAGACGGCAACGTTGACGGGGACTTCGATGACGGTCCGAATAGTCCCGACTTCGATCCCGATGAAGATAACTGGCTCCAATGCACGGAGTGGGTGATTCAAGATGCTCTCGTGGCAGGCGCGGGAGTGTACACGTTCACTTTCTGTGACCCCGGCTTCGCAAACATCGAAATGTGGGATCTGCGAATCCGCGTCCGTCTGAGCAGTCAGCCGGTTGGCCGCTACGGCTACGGCGGTTACTGGGGCGGCGGAGTCTCCAACGGCCGCGGCACCTATGATATTGATTGGGTGCTGGGCGAAGTTGAGGATTACATCATTGATGATGGACAACAACTCGCGGTTGAGCTTCAGCGTTTTGATGCGGTGCCGGGGAACAGATGGGTGAACCTCCTCTGGACCACCGCCTCGGAGACCGACAATGCGTACTTCACGCTGGCTCGCCGCACCGGAACGAACGCGTGGAACGAGATCACGCGCGTGAACAGCCGCGGTAACAGCGCGAGCGCTCAGCATTACAGCTACATCGACGCGGACCTGCTCAACGACGTAACTTACGAGTATCGTCTGGCGGCAGTGGACATCTTCGGCCACACCGAGGTCCTCGCTCTGGAAAGCGCCACGCCGCGCGCCGAAGCCGTTCCGCTCGAGTACAGCCTCGCGCAGAATCATCCCAATCCCTTCAACGCCAAGACCGAGATCGAGTATTCGCTGCGGGAGAGCGGCCGCGTGACCTTGACCATCTACAACGCCACCGGACAGCTCGTGAAGACGCTGGTGGACGGCTACCAGTCTGCCGACCGCTACCGCGTTTCCTTCAACGCCGATGAACTCGCTTCGGGCATCTACCTCTACAAGCTCGAAGTCAACGACTTCACCTCGGTCAAGAAGATGGTGCTCTTGAAGTAACCACGTATCATACGATGTCTCCCACTCCTCCTCGGGAATGGGGGACACCTGTTCGTGTCCGTTCGATCTGCCCTGCTACAACGGGAGGAGGGTGGTTTGGGACGCAACGCAATTCTAAATCAATACACGAGATCTGCGGACTTGGAACCCGTGATTCTCGTCAAGTTCTTTTCGCTCGCGGAGGGGTGGACATCAGTCCACCCCTTTTCTCTGTGCAAACGTTTGCCCAATGTTGGGCAGTTTTCGGTAAACCAACCCAAGGAAAGGGGAACGATCATGAGATCGCAAATCGCATCTCTTGTCCTGCTGCTTATCGCAGTACCGTTAATTGCGGGAGTACCTGATACCGCGTGGACGCGAACGTATCCCGGACCGTATGGAACAAGCTTCTCGGATATGCTGCAAACCGAGGATGGCGGCTACATTCTTTGCGGTAACAAAAACTACGGTTCAGGATGGGGCGAAAACAACAGTTGGCTCGTGCGCACCAATGCCATTGGTGAAACACTCTGGACACGTACATGGGCAGTGGGTACTCTGGAGGAATTCAGAGCCATTGATAGAACGTCAGATGGCAATTTTATCCTTGCCGCCTACCACGATGTTGGAGTCTGGGCAACGGAGGAGACCGGGCTTATGAAGGTTTCGGCCAATGGCGACAGCTTGTGGTGTCGCAAATTTGATCTATTTCCCGGGCGCGATAACATAAACGATGTGGCATCGGCGTCCGATGGAGGATACTTTCTTATCGGTACTTGCGGCGGCAGTGTAGATGTCTGCGATCTTACTGTAGCCAAATTCGATGCCGCAGGAGCAGTAATCTGGACGCGACAGATTCATCGGGACATTCGGACCTGGGCTCAGTCCGTGGTTGCCATGCCCGATGGCGGCTGCGTGGTTGCCGGTGACGTAGGCCAAAGTTGGCCGTCTCCCGCACAGGCATTGCTGATGCGTATGAGTGCCAACGGTGATATTCAATGGGAGCGCACTTATGGCAGCGCCGATCGCGAGAGCTTTGGCGCTGTTCAGATTACCAGCGACGGGGGATTCATTATGGCTGGTGCCACACTGACGATGGGCACGCTAACCAGCGATATCTATTTAGTGAGAACCGATGCCTTGGGCAATCCCCTCTGGATTCGCTCCTATGGCACACCCCTTGGAGATCAAGCCAATACAGTATATCAAACACAGGATGGTGGCTTCATTACAGGTGGGCAAGGGGGCGCCATCTATGGCGGAGCGATCGGCTACTGGATTATCCGCATGAACGCAAACGGTGACCTGCTTTGGCAAACCCCCACTGACTACCCGTACGGATTCGCCGTGAGGGGCGTCCTGCAGACGGACGATCTTGGTTTCATGGCCTGCACTTATTATGGTGCATCTTTGGTGAAATACGAACCGGAACAGGCGTCGGCAGGCTATGTAACCCTTGTGTCTGCAGGTCCTCCAGATTGGGAGTATCGCTTGCATTGGCAGGAAGGCGACGTGGATCTACTCGTTTTCTCCAACTTATACCCTGGTACTCTTGGATCTGTTATAGGGGAGGCTGCTCTAACCGGCTGGGCAGCAACTTCAGGTAACAACTTTGTCATGTTCACTTCTCCGAATGCACTTTCTTCAGGTTCACTTTCCGGTTTCGTGCTATCATGTCCGACTCGCAGTGATCTCATCACGTGGGTAGCGGGGGACAGTAGCGGGTACGTGGACGGCCCCCTGCCCGTTGAACTGCTCTCGTTCACCGCACTCCCCGGCAACGGAAGCGTCACTCTCGAATGGAAAACCGCCAGCGAGACCGACAACGACTATTTCGAGATCCTGCGAAACGACGAAATCGCCGCTCGCATCTCCAGCCGGGGCAACACGGCCAGCGGGCACGAGTACTCCTGGACCGACGCAGGTCTGGAAAACGGTTCCATCTACGCCTACACCCTGATCGCGGTGGATCTGAACGGTGCGCGTGAAGAGCTGAGTACCATCGAGGCAACTCCCACGGAAAGCGACGCTTTGATCACCGAGTACGCATTGCAGCAGAACTTCCCCAACCCGTTCAACGCCAACACCGAGATCGAGTATTCGCTGCGGGAGAGCGGCCGCGTGACTTTGACCATCTACAACGCCACCGGACAGCTCGTGAAGACGCTGGTGGACGGCTACCAATCCGCCGATCGCTATCACGTATCCTTCAACGCCGGTGACCTGGCTTCGGGCATCTACCTCTACAAGCTCGAAGTCAACGACTTCACCGCCATCAAGAAAATGGTGCTGATGAAGTAACGATGAACGATGACTGCGGGGCGGCCTTTGGGGCCGCCCCGCTTCCTTGTTCCCCTAACTTTGGGATGCAAACTCTCTCTTTCCCGAAAAGAGAGGCATTCCCAATAGCCTTTTCCTAAATTCAATAATAATAAACTATCAGAAAGGGACATGGAGTTGATTTATTGCTTGGATTTGTATATTATTAAAGTTTGCAGGAATTATCGAACCAACCACGGCCCGTAAAGGAGGTGGACAGCTATTGCCGTTTGTCAAAGTACGCGAAAACGAGCCCTTTGATCGCGCGTTCCGGCGCTTCACCAAGGCTTGCGAGAAGAGCGGACTGATGGCGGAAATTCGCCGTCGCGGACGCTTTGAAAAGCCTTCCGAGATCAAGAAGCGCGAGCGCAACGCGGCCCGTCGCAAGCTGCGGAAATTGCATTATCTGAACAACCGCTGAGTCCACCTCGATCGCTCGAATTGACTGCCGCCTGAGCCCCACCAAGCTCAGGCGGTTTGCCATCCGGTCTCCCGCCCCCTCTTGCATATCCCCTGCGCAATGCTTAATTTGCCTGAAACTAAGCACCCGCCCCCACGGGGGCACGTTTCCCGAGACCGATCATGACCTTAGCCGACGTCGTCATCGTCCTCGTTCTCATCCTGTTTGCCATTTCCGGCCTCAAGCGCGGAGTGATCTGGGAGCTTTTGACCACCATCGGACTGGTGGCCAGCTTCGGACTGCTCTATTATTTCCGCGCGGAGATTCTTGAACTGGTGATCCGCATCACGCGGCCGGGCTGGGAGAGACAATGGGGCGGCATGCTGATCTTTCTGCTGTTCTTCGTGGTCGTGTACATCGGGTTTGCCCTGCTCGGCCGCCACCTCCACAATCTCATCAAGAATCCGGTTCTGAAGTTCCTCGATCACGGACTTGGACTGGTGGCGGGGATAGTCAAGGGAGCGATACTCATCGCACTGCTGGTGGCGGTCATTCAGTGGACGGACACCGGCGGGGGACGGCTCGGCAAGTTCGTCTGGGAATCGAAAATCATCCGCTGGGGGAAGGAGCTCGTCCACAACGTCATCCGCTGGGAATCGCCGGAAAACCGCAAGTGGGTAGAGGAATCGGCCACCGGTTTGTACTCGGACCGCCTCGATGTTTGATCGTCTGAAACGAGCCGTGCAAAGTTGTCCGGCAACCGAACGAACAGCCCGTCTCCTGTTCGACCGGCGCTTTCAGATGGCTCGAAGGAATCTGCGCGGAATTGGGATCGAAATCGGCGCACTGGACCGGCCGCTTTTTCTTCCGTGGGGGACGCGCGCTTTCTATCTCGACCGTCTCCACCCGAATGAGCTTCGCCGGCACTATCCTGAACTCAACCACCGTTCTCTATATGTGTCACTGATTGCCGATGGCGAGACCATGGACTGCATCCGCGACAACGCGTTGAATTTCATCATCGCCAATCATGTCATCGAGCATTGTGAAGACCCCATCGCCACGCTGACGATGTTCACCCGTAAGTTGCTGTCCGGCGGACGGATCTTTTTGGCGGTTCCCGACAAGCGCCGTACGTTTGACCGATCCCGCACCGAAACGACCTGGGAGCATTTGGTTGAGGACCATATCCAGGGACCTGCGGTTTCCCGCCTGCAACATTACCGAGAGTGGGCGGAATCAGTGGAGAACCTTCAAGGCAACGCCGCTCAGCAGCGGGCCCGGGAACTGACTGCGATGGATTATAGTATTCATTTTCATTGCTGGAGCGAAAGCAGTTTCCTCGATTTCCTGAATCGTGTGCGTGCGTTCGCCCCATTTGCTCTTCTCGATTCGTGCAGTTGGCGCGACGAAAACATCTATGTTCTGGAATGTACCAACGGCCCGACTCCGGGCAGAACCTCATGATTTCCGAAGAAACCCTTTCCGCGCTCGAGTTTGACCGGGTGCGACAGATCGCCGCCGAATCGGCCGCTTCCCCCCTGGGCAGGGAGCGGCTTTTGGTATTGACGCCGTTTGACGCTCCGGCCGACGCCGAGCAATGCATGATGCGGACGCGCGAGATGGTGAAGATCGTCACCGGCGGTGATTTTCCCATTCACGGATTGGAAGACATTCGCGAGGAACTCAAGGATGCGAGCGTAGCCGGAGCCGCGCTCGACCCGGAAGCGTTGCTGCGGGTGGCGAAAACCGCCGCGGCGAGCAAGGAAGTCAAGTCATTTCTCGGCGTGCGCAAGACGACCTGCCCCATGCTCTGCGAGATCTCCGCTTCCATCGCCGATCTGAAAGACGTGGCCGACCGGATCGCGCGCGCGATTGATCTGGACGGCACGGTGAAGGACGACGCATCGTCCGATCTGAAGCGCATTCGTCAGGCCATCCGCGCCGAGACCCGCACGCTCGAGAGCCGCATGCAGGGAATTCTGCATCGCTGGGCGGATCAGGGAGTCCTGCAGGATTCGATTATCAGCTACCGTGCCGGACGGCTCGCGCTGCCGGTCAAGGGTGAACTGCGCGGCCGCGTGCAGGGCGTGATCGTGGATCAGTCCGGCTCGGGCGCGACGGTGTTCATGGAACCGGTCGAGACGCTTGAAATCTCCAATCACCTGCGGCAGCTCGAAATTGACGAGCACCGCGAGATTCACCGCATTCTGCTTGACTTGACCGCGCTCGTGCACGCGCGGCTCGGGGAGTTCCGCGAAACGCTTTCCGTCCTCGCCGAGCTGGATGAGTTCTACGCGCGGGCGAGGCTGGCCGTGCGCTGGGAAGCGACCGACGCGATTCTCAGCGATCGCGGAAGAGTGCGGATTCTGAACGGACGACATCCGCTGCTCATGGAAAGGCTCGGCAAGTCGCGCGTGATCCCGCTCTCGCTCGAGATGTCGCCGCCGCTGCGATCATTGGTGATTTCCGGGCCTAACGCCGGCGGGAAAACCGTGGTGCTCAAAACCGTGGGACTCTTGGCCGTGATGTCGGCGGCGGGACTCTTCGTTCCCGTTTCCCCCGGCAGCGAGATTCCGTTCTTCACGGGAATTCATGCTGACATCGGCGACGCGCAGAGTATCGAAAGCGATCTTTCGACCTTCACCGCCCACGTCGGCAAGCTCAAGAACACAGTCAGCGACGAGGCCCGTCCCAAGCTCGTTCTGGTGGACGAAGTCGGCGCTTCGACGGATCCCGCGCTGGGCGTGGCGCTCGGGCAGGCGGTGCTCCTCGAACTCGTGCGACAGGAGGCGGTCACACTGGTCACCACCCACCACGGCACGCTCAAAGCCTTCGCCCACGAAACCGACGGAATCGAAAACGGCAGCATGGCCTTCAATGAGCAGAGTCTGGTGCCAACCTACGTCTTCCGGCCCGGTCTGCCGGGATCCAGCTATGCTCTCGAAATCGCCGAGCGCGTGGGATTCCCCAAGGAGATTCTCGACACCGCCCGCAGCTTCGTCGGCCAGGGAATGCTCGGACTCGAAGAGCTGGTCAGCGAACTTTCACGCAAGATCGAAAACTACGAGAAGCTCCGCCGCGAGAGCGACATCAAACTCACCGAATACGCCGCTCTGCAAAAACTCTACACGCAGCGCACGAAGGAACTTCAGAAAGTGCAAGCCGAGGCCAAAGCGCGCGCGGTGGCGGAGGCGGAAGCGATGATCCAGAAGGCGGGACGCGAAATGGACGCCGCCATTCGCGATATTAAGAAGGAGAAAGCCAGCCGCGAGGCCGTCAAGACCGCGCAGGAAACCATCGCTCACGTCCGCGAGGAAGTCGAAAAAACGCGCGCGGAGGTGGAGAAAACTCTCGAACCCGACCGGCCCAAGCGCGAGCCGCTCGAGCAGGTGGCGGTGGGAGATCGCGTGCTCATCGAGGGTAGTGAGGAAGTGGGAACGGTGGTGGCGCTGCAGAGAAACGGCAAGCGGGCGGAGGTGGAGATCGGCGGCGTGCGGCTATGGGTGGACACACAGAAACTCTTTGCTGCGCCCGAAGCCGAGAAAAAACGGAAGGGGCCGCGCGTGAAACTGGAGTTCACGCTGGAAACGAAAAATATCGCCGAGCGGCTCGATCTGCGCGGCAAGTACGGCGATGAAGCGATTGCCGAAGTGGACAGCTATCTGGCGGCGGTGGCCGAGTCAAGCCTCCGGCAGGTGACGCTCATTCACGGCAAGGGAACCGGCGCGCTGCGAACTAAGATTCACGAATTCCTCAACACGCATCCGCTGGTCAAGGGCTTCCACGACGGCGGCCGCAACAACGACGATTTCGGAAGCACCGTGGTGGAAGTCAAGTAGGGGCCGATTCATCGTGCCCGTCCATAGCGCCCCGCCGTGCGCGACCACAATGTATGCAAGGGTGACTCTGGAGAGTCACCACCGGGAGAAATCACGCACTCCCCTCTGATGTTTTTGGGATAGGCTCAGTGTAATGTTCCAGAATACATGCAGTGGCAATCCATGTCGTAAGGGCCGATTCATCGTGCCCGTGTTTCATCGGGTGTAGTGGCTCGACCATCGCACACCGCGCCATTGCCGCTCGTGAGAGCGACAACGGCGACCAATCCCTTTTCATCGCTTATCGTTTATCGCTTATCGCTCTTCTGATCGCACAGCAGTGCAGCACTACGAGAAATAAACAAACGGAAAGGGACGCACCACCAAGCGTCCCTTTTCCAATCAAGGGCATCCCAAGAACCGGAGGAGGAACACCCTCGAAGAGAGGCTGAAATTATCGGGTGAAAAGTTACCGTGCCGGAGCGGCGATGGGTCCTCTCACGGCAGTCTTGGCTCCGCTCGCACTCTGGCGGGACATCTGCCAGTTTTCCTCGAGCTGTTTGGCGGCGACGAGTCCGGCTTCCACGATCTCGATGGCGGTCACGCGGCAGGGCGGTTTCTCGATCAGCCATTCCTCCAGCGGTTTGCCGTCAATCCAGATCTGGCCGGTTCCCTCGCGGCTGCTGTACATGCCGAGCTGGACTTCGATACCGGATTTGCGCAGCTTCGAGCGCAGGATTTTACACGCTTTCTGGACTTCGGCTTCCAGCACGCAGCAGTCATTGGCCTTGACAATCGTTGCTGCCGGCGGCTGATAGTGAAGGGTCAGGGTCGGCTTGTCCGGTGTCGCGCTAATCACTGTAAAATTCAGCGCGAACAGTAAGGTAGCGATCAGTGTGAGGTTTTTCATGGGTTTCCCCCTTTTCTGCATTCTGGGAAATCAGTGCGTTGTTTGGGGTAAATCGTGAGTCCCACCATTGCCCATTTCCGGCAGTGCGGGTTCTCGATGAATTGGAGCGGGATTCCCTTTTCTTGTTGCAGCAAACCCTGAAAACGGTCTGGAACAAATCACCCAATTCTCCCGTCTCATCAATATCCTGTCTCAAAGAGGTATTCTATCCTCATGTCCACACGATGGTTTGAAAAAAGCGCAAAATGGTTGTGGCGGGAATGGGTCAAGCCGATTCTGATCGTTCTGGCCATTATCCTACCGCTTCGTTCTTCGATAGCCGATTGGATGGACGTTCCCACCGGCTCCATGCTTCCCACCATTGTTGAAGGCGACCGCATTTTCGTCAACAAGCTGGCCTATGACCTGAAAGTCCCCTTCACAAAGTGGCGGCTGGCCACGTGGTCGGAACCGGCCCGCGGAGATATTGTGGTATTTCGTTCGCCCGTGGAAAACGTCCGGTTGGTCAAGCGAGTCATTGGACTACCGGGAGATGAAATCACCTTGCGCGACAACCGCCTGACCATTAACCGAGAACCGGTTGTCTATGAGCCTCAGCGGATGTCGAAAACCACTCAGTTCCTGATTGAGAATCTTCCACCCCGTCACGACGTCCTGTTTACGCCTCAAATGCCTTCTTTTAAGACGTTCGGCCCGATTCGAGTGCCGGACGGTCAGTACTTCATGATGGGAGACAATCGGGATAACAGCGCGGATTCGCGGTACTTCGGTTTCGTTTCGCGAGACCTCTTCGTCGGCGAGGCAACCACGGTAGTGATTTCACTCGACCGTAAGCGCTATTTCCTCCCCCGCTTCGAGCGGTTTCTTTCCGATCTGCAGTAGCGCCCCATTGCCGCGCGGGGCAATGAATTCGGCAGGGAACCAACATTCTGGACAAGGCGTTCAAGAATCAGGAAGGGTGAGGAGCGCCGGATTTCGTCCGAGGTGCGCGCAAAGCCTCCCGCGCGCACTGACAAAAGGGGCGACCCCAGATCGGGATCGCCCCTGCTTTTTTCTCGACAGAGCGAAACGGATGCTACCGCAAATAGAGGAGCTTGCCGGTCTCAACCTTGCCCGCGCCTTCCAGCCGCAGCAGATAGAGGCCGGTGGCGCCGGTGGGTGACCACGTATAGTCGTGCGCGCCGGGCGTCAAGCTGGTGAGCTTTTCGCTAAGCACCTCGCGGCCCAATACATCGAACACCGACAGACTGAGTTCGCGCACCGCGCCGACTTCAAAGCGAATCTGCACACTGCTGTTGAACGGATTGGGATAGGATTCGAGCAGACGGAAATCGCGCACCGTCACCGTCGTCGGCTCATCACCGACGGCATCGGGAATCAAGATGTCCGAAGGATAACGCGGCGTGATCTGATAGCCGTCGGTGTAGGGCGAAGTGTTGTCGAACTGCGTGACAATCCCCATCACGTCGAAGGTGGCGGGCGGAGCCGGGCTGCCGTCCACGTCGGTATCGCTGTCAATCCGCAGCGTGATCGTTCCATTGCCGTCGGTGATGGTCAAGTTCGCATATTGTCCCTCCCCCGGCCAGGTGCCGCTGATGATCGAAACACCGTTCATGCGGACGAGCATCCCCTCGAACGACTCGAAGTAGGATGCTCCGGTGACCAGCGTAGGTTCCACCGTGTCCACGCTGCCGATGACTTCCACGGAAAAGACGCAATTGCCGCTGCCCGAGGAAAGTAATTCCGTCAAGCCATTGTATTGTCCGACCCAGCCCGACACCTCCACGCAGTCGCCTTCCATGATTCCCACCGGAACGTTGCCGCGGAACACGTTGCATCCGGCGTCGTCATCCTGAATGTAAAAGCTGCTTTCGGTGAGACTGTCCAGCGTGTAGTTGTCCACGTTGACGATTCCCTGCACGACGACGAATACACCGTCCAGAACGGGAACTCCGTTCCCGTCGTTCTCGCGGACGTCGCTCAGCGTGACGTACTGCGGATCGCACGGCGAGCCGCTGTTGGGCGTGCCGGGGGAAGGTGGATCGAGCAACATCCAATCCGCTCCGTTGTTGTCGGTATCCTGATGATCGGGGACGCGGCCGATGGATTTGGCTGGTCCGGAGGCCGGAGGATCATAGTCGGGCGCATTCGATCCGCCTTCGCCGGTGCAATTACCGGGATTTTCGCATTCACCATAGCAGAGATGATCTACGGTAGTGCCGCTGGCGTTGCGCAGATCTACGCCATCGCAGTCGGGTGTGCTTTGGTAGCCGCCGTTCTGCCAATCCACGCCGGCAGTGGTTCCGACATTGAGAACCAGATCAACGTTGGGAACACTGGCCGTATTGCCAATGACGAAGTACCCGTCGGCGGGAATCGTGCCACTCAGAGTGACCGTGCGATACTCGGTGCCGTTGTTGCCGTTGGTCCCGACCAGCGTCCAGCCGGAAAGACTCGTCCCCGGCGGACCCCAGAGTTCCGTGAACAAGACGTCTGCGTTCTCAGCACCGGGATTGTCATAATAAACCTCATTCAAAATGACTTGTGCGGGTGCGTTCGCCGCCAGCGCGAGACACAGCAGGGTTGCGAAAGCGATTAACAGTTTGCGAGACATGGCTCGCCCTCCTTCGTTTATTCAAAGTGTGTGGTGTTTCCAAAGAGAATCTTCAGATTCGAGAGTTGCGTTTCAAACTCGGCGCGGAAATCGCGCCATGAAAGCAGATGGAGAAGCTCGCGGCGATGCCGGTCGAGAAATGAATAGTTCCACTCCTGCCCGTCGTCCAGCGGAAACCGTTCTTGCTGGCCGCGCATAATGACACCTACACCGTGATCCGCATGGACGGTTCCCATCCACAGATCGGAGCGCGTTGCCCGCAATTGTGCGATCGCTTTCCAAACCGTTCCGCACCACAAGGAAACGCCGTCATACTCTTCAATCTGCCACGCTTCTTCCATGGGATTGCAGTCGTGAAGAGCGATCACGCCGCGCGGAGCAAGAAATCTCAGCGAGTTCTCCACGTCGCGCAGCACTTGCTCGGCTAGATGCAATCCGTCAATGTAAATCAAATCGTATACCCGTGCGTTGCGCGCGAAAAACTCATCGGACGTCACCGGATGACTGCATTTGCCGGCCGGGTCCACCCCGTCCTTGTGTTTCACCTGCACGAGATTGAAGTTGTTCCGCGGATCGCTGACGCCGATTTCGAGGTAGCTTTGCGCTTCGATTCGCCCGGCGATGTAGTTCACCACGTCGGTCCGCGTGAGTGCCCGAACTCCATGCTGCTGCATCGCCACCGAAGTAAGTCGCTCGGCGGTTTGGCGGGCATCGCGCTCCATCCGACTCCGAAACAGTTTCCGGCGCAGAAAACCCTTGCGCAATCGAACCTCGATCAGTGCCGCCTCCAACGCTTCCCGCAGCGCGGCGACCTGATCGTCATCCCAAAGACAAGCGAGTTGACACATTCAATACATCTGCCGCTGTTACTCAAGGTTAATGCAAACGGGATCAGAAAGGGCACGAACCAACAAGCTCTTTCATGTACTTTGAGACTGCTTTCTCTGTGAAAATAGCCAACCTCGATACGTGTGCATGGAAATCAACGCAATGACTTTTATTCACTGATTCCGCAGTGATAGCTCTATGCGCAAGAGAGCCGCGCATCGTCACGAACTTCTCCAAGTTGTCTCGAGCTTTCTTTACACTAAGACCTCGAGTCTGCCAGCTTTTGCTGACATCTCGCAAGCCTAAGACAGTCATGAAAAGACTATCCAGATTCCTCCACTTCGGCGCATGAAAAGTGTCAAGGATGCGTTCGACAGATGCCCGTGTCTTCGTTCGCCATGCTGAGCCAGCTAGTTCCCAATAGTCCATCGGGTTTCTCGCCTTCTTCTCGCACCATGAAGAAGCGACCGCTGTTTTCAGACTATTCGGTAGAGTCTTGGGCTCGGCTGTGCTACTCAGAAGGTGGTCAAAGGCTTCTTTGCAGAGGTCCTCACAGTACGCTTCCCACGAGGCACAAATAAGCACAATAGCAGACTTATTAAGAACTTCGAGATTATATCTTCTCCCTGCACCCGTTCCCCCTACATCTTCATGAATCTCAAGAAGACGATCTATGTCTTTGAGGTTCTGCTCAAAGTTCCTAAATGCATCTGATTTCATGGCACCTTCTCTAAAGCCCACTGTGAATTTTGGATCGCAAAAAAAGGAATCTTTTCATCATTCCAACAGCAAATGGAGGATAACCACTACCCTCAAAGTTTCATTTCCGCATAAACGATTCGGTGGACCCTATCTGATACGACCCATGCTCTGTCACGTGATGTGACCGAAAACCTGCATTTTGCACAGATCCATGTATATGGTCGCCAGAATCGCCAATGTGACTCTCTCTCCTCTAACTGCACTCCACAGTTAGGGCAGAATGGAGAGCTTGAGACATGTATGACAGGGGGACGCTGATAACCAGAAAAAATCGCATCCACGCTTCGCCCCCTATATGGATCTATCTCCTTCTCAATCGCCCACTTAACCTTGTTGAATTGTCTTTCTCCAATTTTCACTCTTGGATTTCCTGACACAACTCCAAAGGCAACGCCACCACGCTTCCGCCCGCGCACCGCAGATATCCACAGAGCTAAGAACAGCACAGCTACCACACTCGGATATACCCAGACCGGAATTGCAGAGAAAACACCACGCCAGTCTCCTTGCAGCCAAGTTCCCAGCACAGCTCCAAAGATTGTCGAGGCGACGGTACTCACAGCGGTCCAAAATAAGACGCGCTTTTCTTGTGGTGTAATATCACTCACTTGTGCTTCTAATCAGGGATTCCCGCCGACGGTGATCCATCGTCCGTCGAGTTTCGGTTCCAGCGGCGAATGCTGCTGGATGTATTCGATGACCGCGTCGCGCATGTACGAGCCCGACTCCACCGCCGCTTCGTTGCGCAGCGCGGCCAGCTTCTCCATTCCCGAATTGCCTTCGAGCAGATAATCGGTCGTGACCAGCCGGTATCTGGCGGTAGGATCATAGGGTTTGCCGCCCACGTCGAGCGTCACGATCCGTTCGCCCCGCGGCTTGGACCTATCCACCCGAACGGTAACACCGCTCACATCAAGCCCGCTGCCACCGTAGGCGACCTTGTCTTCGAGAAGCTCCTTCAGAAACGCGCCCGTCACATTCACCGCGCCCAAAGTGTTGTCGAACGGCAGGACGTTGAACACGTCGCGCGGCGTGATGATTCCGGCGGGCAGATCGGTGCGGATGCCGCCCTTGTTGGTGATGGCCACGTCGCCGTGCAGCTTCCAGCGCATGGCGTCGGTAACCAGATTTCCCAGTGGAGTCTCGCCCTCGCCGCTGCGCAGAATCGGAGCGGTCGCTTCGCCGATCTTTTCGCTGAATCCCTCTTCAACGCGCGCGACGACCGTGTCAATCGTCTCGGCCACCCCGCGGTCGCGCGGGAAACGTTCCGTGAACAGCGTGACCAGTGTGCCGTCGTCGGTAAACGGTTTCCAGCCCAGCAGCTTCTTCGTTTTCAGATCGAACTCGAACTCGACGGCCAGCAGGTTGGTGCCGCGGCCATAGCCCTGAAAACACGGCGTGTGGTTTACCGGGTCCACCCACGGTTTCTGATAGCCGACGTGGATATCGCCCGCGAACAGAATGTCAATTCCCGGCACGCGGCGAGCGAGCTCGAACGCGTTGCGCACGTAGTCCGATTTCCAGCCTTCCTGCTCGCGCTTTTCCAGATCGTCCCACGCATCCCAGCGATCGTACGGCAGCCCGAGATGACAGGCGGCGATCACCACGTCGGCTCCGCGCGCGCGAACCGAGTCTCGATAGGCGGCCAGTGAAATGGTTTCGGGAGCAAAGTAGAGCCCGCGCACGTTATCTTCGAACGATGCGCGCATCGTTCCTGAAGTGGTAATGCCCACAACCCCGATCTTGATGGAGCCGAAATCCTTCAAGACGTACGGTTGTGCGAAATGATCGAGCCCGCCGGCCGCCGTCGAGTCGTAGATGTTGGCCGACAGCGTGGGAAACTCGGCTTGCTTCATCACCGCTTCGCAGACGTCACGGCCAAGGTCAAACTCATGATTGCCGATCACCCACGCATCATAGCCGACCTGGTTCATGTAGCGCATCACGGCTTCGCCGCGCGACTTCGTGCCGACCAGCGTCCCCTGAAAGATGTCGCCGGTATCGAGCAGCAGAAATCCCTTGCCGGTGCGCTTGGCGTACTCGCGCATCTGGCGGATCATACGCGCCGCCGACGCCCCTCCGCCCAGATCGGGCGGCATTTCGGGATTCATGAACACGGCTTTCGACGAATCAATCCCACCGTGCACGTCATTCGAGTAGAGCACCACCAGCGACCACGTATCGGCAGCCGATGCGCCGCTCGACAGCAGGCAGAGCGCGGCGATTAGCAGTAGAAGCTTCTTCATCACTCCTCCTTCATCCTTTCTCACAGCGCATACCGCAGCGTAATCATCCCCCGGAACAGCGCGGTCTCGACTTTGTCATTATCAGAACGGTCGGTATCGCCGTAGAGGGACTGCGGGAAAAGATCGGGTGACGTCGTGTTGACCTTGCCCAATTCCACTGCGAAATCGCCCGTGAGTCTCTGTAGGTGGAAACCGATTCCGGCGGTGAACAGCGACGTGGCGCGGTCCTTGTCCTCGGGAGCATTGGCATAAACGAAGCCCAGCCGCACCGGCGTTCCCGCCACGACCTCCTGTTCGGCTCCGGCCCGGATCTCGAACGTGTTATCGAGGTCGTTGCTCACGTCCCGGTAGGTAATGATCTCGCCTTCCAGCAGCAGGATCGGCCGGAACTCACTCTGCGGACGGTAGCGGACACCGAGGGTATATCGCGCGGGATACCTCACCCCGAAGGTTTCCTGCGATTCCGGGTTGCTCTCCACTTCAAATCCCATCGGCAATAGAATCCGAGTGCCCATTGACACCCTTTGATTGATCGCCCAAAGAGCACCCAAGTTCATCTCCGTGGGGAGCCCGCGCGGACGATAATCAACTCGTTCCACACGATTCGTGGAATCTGGATCTGCATAATAGACGCCCGTTGTATTTGTCCACTCGCCGTAGTAGAGCGCCATGCCAATTCCCCAGGCAAACGATTCGCTCTCGCTCACGGCAGCGCCAAGCGAAAGGCAGCGCAGGTCGCCGTCCACGTCAATCCGATTTTCCCCGAGTCGGCGATCTTGAATGCCGCCCGAGGCATAGCGGTCGCGGACTTCCTCGTGGTAGCGGTAGTCGAAACGGTAGGCCGAGTAGCTGGCCGCTGCCAGTACAAGCGATCCTTCCGCACCATCTATGGCGCGCCAAGACGCTCCGCCGTCGAGCTTCGAGTAGAGATGATCGTTGATCGCGTAGTTGTTGTAGATCAGCACCGCGTCGAAGGAGTCGTAAACCGGATACTTACGCGTTTCCTTGACGCGCGTTACGTCGGCCGAGACGTCCACCAGCCATTGCGTTTCCTGCGCGGAAAGCGTCGCCGGATTGCCAAGCAACGCGGCCGGGCCGGGTTGATCCGTAACGTACGTGTGGCCGAGGGCCATCGAGCGCGCGGAAAACGCTCCCGCCCGCGTGCCGAGCGTCGTGCTGAGGAACGGCGATTGAGCCGGCGCCGACACACTGGTGACGCTGATCAGAAAGATTGCGATGAGAGTTCGCATGAAGCCTGTCCTATCGAAAATGTGTTTTGTTTTCGTTGATCGAGGGGTGACTCTGGAGAGTCACCACCGGAAACGTGGGTCTCATTTACTGACCGCGTCGGCGGTGAGGCGCTTGATCCAGCGCCAGTAGAGATGAACCACCAGCATCAGGATCAGCGTGAGGAACACCGGCCGCCACGACACGAACGGCCGATTGAATATCTTGGCCTGCAGAGCCGTACGCTCCGTGCCGTAGTATTCCAGCCGCAGTCCGTCGGTCTCGAAGACGTAGCGATGGCGGGTGGTGTCCAATCCGGCGCTGGCGAAGAGTTCTTCGTCCTCTACGAAGGCGCGAAGTTTGGGCAGATCGTCGCGCGCGTAGGTGCAGGGAAGCTGAATAACCTCTTCCAAAATCTCGGCGGGATCGTCGCTGCGGAGGTTCATTCGCTGCTGATTCAGATTACGAAAGAACGCCCGCCACGTATCCTGATAGCTGAAGACAGTTCCCCAGCGCAGGCTATCAGACATCCGTCCCACAATGTCCGCCCGCAGCTTGAGCGTATCGCCTTCGGAATAGGCGCGGGTGACTTTCATCGCGCCGCATTCCCTGCGCGTCACGTGGTCGCCCTCGCCCGGACCGCAGAACAACCGCTCGACCAGCGCTTTTCCCCCTTCCAATTCGGGCGGACAAGCCATCCACGTCAGGCCGCGATTGTCACGCACGAACACTGCCACCGACTGATCGAGTTCTTCGGCAATCGCTCTTGCCCAAGTTTCGCGCTCGAAAACCTGACTCGGCGGCAAGTAGGGCAAGAGCTTCTGACCGCGCAGAAAGAAAAAGCGACTAAATTCCCCCATCAACAACCCGTTGGCCGCGAGTAGCGGTTCATCCTGAACGATGCGGGACATCGTATCACGATACGCGTGCCAGCTCCAGCGGACCGTCGCCGTCAAGATGAGCGCGACAATGAGCAGGAGCTGCATCACCCAATGGATGATCCGTGCCGTATTGCGAATCTTGGCTTTTTGTGCGTTGTCCACAACAGCCTCCCCGGTTTGCGCGGTTCTATCGCAGGAGAACGATCTTCTGCGTCCGCGCGACCGACGATGTTTCGAGACGGGCGAAGTAGATTCCGCTGGCCAGACCCGCGCCATCCAAAGCAACCGAATGCGGTCCGGCGGCAAAGACCTGATCGGTCAGTCGCTCAACAATCCGTCCCATCACGTCGTAGATTACGATAGTCACCCGCGAAGATAACGGCAGGTCGAACGTGATGGTTGCCCGCGCATTGAACGGATTGGGATAAACCGCGAGCGTAAAATCACGGGGCGATAGCGATGATTCAATTTCCGGCGGCACCGCCGCCGTAGCCGGCCAGTGCAGAATCGTTCCGCCGCTACCCACCGTCCAAAGATGATTTCCGACGGCGGTTATGCCCCACAAATCGTTGTCCGTTCCACCAGACTCGTTCGTCCACGTTGTTCCGCCGTCGGTCGTGCGCATGATCCCGCCCGCGAAACCCACCGCCACCGCGCTCTGCGCATCACCGGCAGCTACGTCAAGCAGAATATCTCCCGCGGCGGCGGTCTGGGGAGTCCAGATCGCGCCGCCGTCGGTCGTCACGACCACAAAGCGGCGTCCCAGTTGAATATTATATCCCACCGCCCAGCCGCTGTTCGCATCCGCGAAGTTCACGCCGAGCAGAATCAGATTCCCGAAGGAACGTTGCACGGTCCATTCCGCGCCGCCATTCGTCGTGTGAAAGATGGCGGCGATCACCTGCGTTGTTTCGTAGAATCCGACTGCCCAGGCGCGTTGCGCGTCCAGACACGTCACGTCCCACAAATCCATGCCGGGAACCGAACAGTCCTGATTCTGCCACGACTGACCGCCGTTGGTCGTATGCAGCAGTGTTCCCCCCGCTCCCACCACCCAGCCGTTCACGGGATCGGCAAACGACACCCCGTGAATATCCTCCCACACGTCAGCGTCCTGCGTCGTCCAGCCGGCTCCGCCGTCGGTGGTATGGAGAATCGTGCCGAGCGCGCCCACCGCCCAGCCGTTCTGCGCGTCGGCGAAATCCACATCACGTAAAGTGTGCATCGTGGGACGGGCCTGTAAACTCCAGTTCGATCCGCCGTCGGTCGTGTGCAGAATCGTTCCCCAGGCTCCCGCCGCCCATCCAAGATCGTTCCCTGCAAATGAAATCGCCATCAAGCCGCTCGGCACTCCCGTATTCCAGCGATTCCACGATCCGCCGTCATCGGTGGAATGGCAGAGCGTTCCGCCGTCGCCGCTGACCCAGACGGTTCCGCCGGGGGTGACCGTAATCTGCCAGAGCACGGCTCGCTCAGCGATGTCGCGCGATTCCCAGGAATCACCGCCGTCGGTGGTTCGCAATACCGTCCCGCCGCTGCCCGCCGCCCAGGCGACGGATGAATTCCGGCAGACGACACTGGTCAGTCCGGTGTTCACGTTCGGGCTTTGCTGTGTCCATTCTGCGCCGCCGTTGGTGGTGTGAAAGATCTCGCCGCCGGTACTCACCACCCAGCCGTGTTGATTTCCGCTGAAGGCGATATCGGAAAACTCACCGCCGCAGGCTACGGGTTGTTCGGCCCACGACAATCCGCCGTCATAAGAGAAGAAGACTACGCCGTGGTAGTGGCGGGCGTCATAGCCGACCACCCATCCATGCGAGGCATCCGCGAAATGAATCGCCCACAGATCGTAGTCATCTTCACTGTGATACCAGTACCAGTTCAGTCCGCCGTTTTCCGTGTACCAGAGATTGCCCGCCCCCACGGCATAGCCGGTGTTCTCGTTGAGAAAGAACACGTCCCGAATCCGGTACGGTGCGGCGAACGACTGCCGCGACCAGTTCATGCCGCCGTTGGTCGTGCGGCAGATCGCTCCCCGGTTGGTTTCCGAGTCGAATCCCGCCGCCCAGCCGTGGTTCGGATCCACGAACGTCACCGCCTCAAAGCGGGCACGCGTACCGCTCGTTTGCGCGTTCCACGTGGTTCCGCCGTCGGTCGTGTGCAGAATCGTTCCGTAGCCGCCCACCGCCCAGCCGGTCAGATCGTCCACGAACACAACGTCACTGATCGTGTGACCCCACGGTCGCGGATTCTGCCATTCCCAGTCCTGCGTAAATCCCGTCTGTACGAGGAGGGCCGTCGTTACCAGCGCCAAGAGAAAGTTCCGCATGGCGTCCTCCTGTTTTCATTGTTGCGAAAGATACTATTTCAGAAGAAGGAGTCGCTGGGTGGTTTGTGTGCCACCCGCCTGAAGCTCGGTAGAATAAGTTCCGCCAGTTACTTGGCCGTCTTCGCCAGTTCCACCGCCCGTTTCGAGATCTCTTCGATGGGAGTCTCGATGCCGTGGAACTCCATGTTCTTGAAAATGTCGGGCGTTTCTTTCTTCGCTTCCTCGACGATGCGCAAGCCTTCTTCCCACTTGTTCCCGGTCATACGCACCACCATCGGCTTGGAAAGTCCGTGCTCGCGGAGGAACTGAATGACTCCCTTCGCGAAATCGTCACAACGCGAAATTCCGCCGAAGCGCGCGCCGAAAATCACCTTTACCTGCGGATTATCGTCGAGCAGAACCAGCATCTTGGCGATGCGCTCGGGAGACGGGCCACCGCCCGAGTCCATGAAGTTGGCCGGCTTGCCGCCATAATGATGAATGAAATCGTTGCCGAGAATCCCGAATCCCGCACCGCCGGGGAACATGCCGATGTTGCCGTCGAGATCCACATAGGGAATCCCCCACTCCTGCGCCTGCTTTTCGCGCGGCGTGAGTTCGCCCACTTCGTGCCGCGCCCCGATCCCCATCTCCGCAAACTCGGGATGACGGAACAGCGCGTCGTCGTCGAGCGCGATGCGGGCGTCGGCGGCGATCCAATTTCCGTCCTTCGTCCGCACCAGCGGATTGATTTCCACGACCTTCGCGTCGAGCTTCTTGAACAGATGGAACAGCCGCACGGCAATATCGGAGACCGCCTTCAGATCATCACCTCCCAAACCAAGCCGCTGCGCCATCTGAATCCCGTGATAGGGATAGCAAGGCTCGTCAATCTCGAACGCGATTTTGATGATCTTGTCGGGCGAGGTCTTGGCCGTCTCCTCGATCTCCACTCCGCCCTCCGCGCAGCCGATCAGCACCAGTTTGTAGTGCGCGCGGTCAATCGTCACTCCCAGATAGATCTCGCGCTCGATCTCCAGCGCCGGTTCGATCAGGAGTTTCTCAACGGGATAGTCTTTAATGACCAATCCGAGAATCTTCGCGGCGTGTTCGTTGGCTTCGGCTTCGCTTTTCGCGAGCTTCACTCCGCCCGCCTTGCCGCGTCCGCCGGTCAAAACCTGCGCCTTAACGATCACTGGAAAGCCGATTTCCTGGGCAACCGTCACGGCATCTTCCACCGTCGCTGCGACTTTCCCTTTTGAAGTGGGAATCTTGTTCTTGGCAAAAAACGCTTTGCCTTCGTGTTCGTAGAGTCTCATGTGCGTCCTGTTCTTCTCCCTCCGCTTGCGGGGGGACCAAGGGGGGCTACAACTTCTCTTCCACGCTCTTGATCTTGTCTTCCATGTGCGCGTCTTTGTCGCGGCGGTCGTCAATCTTGATGACCGTTCCCACCCGTTTCGCGCCCATCGCAAACACCGCTTCCTGCATCTTGCGGATGACCTCGAAACACACGTCCACGTCCCCTTCCAGCGTGGTGAACATCGGATCGAGCCGGTACCTCACGCGGCCGTCTTCGCGGAGCACCCGCTCCGCCGCCGCCACGTACTTCGACAAACTCGTCCCCACGTCCGTCGGGGCAATGGATACCGCGACAATAGCCATGTCAATCCCCGTCTTCCACTTCCGCCGGCACGACGTACCCCGCCCGCAGTTCCGGATGATGAATCTTGCCGCCCAGCGAAGCGGTGTAGAGCATCACCAGCAGCGAAATCACCGACAGGGCCAGAATCGAAACCGAGGCTATCACCTTCAGCGATTTCTGCTTGTGCAGGAGATAGAGTCCGCCCAGCGTCGCGAGGCCGACGAGGATCATCATCACCTGTGCCGTCACCGCCGCGTCCTCGTGCTGCTCGATTCGCTGCTCCGAGATGTCCGGCAGACCCTTGATGACGTCCGCCGCTCCATCCCCCGTCAGATAGGCCGGAAACACCGCCAGCGCCGCCAGCAGAAACACGAGCAAGGCTGCGCGCTGCACGTCCGCGCTCCGGCGGATCAGGCCGTACACCAACACCATCAGCCCGAATCCGAGCCCCATCATCGGAATGTGATTGAATGCGAGATGAAGCTGCGCGAGATTCATCGCGTAATCCCCTTTGCCTTTTCCTCAAATCCCTTCCTGCCCATCAGCCCGTAGGTAAGCTGTTTGCCCAGTTCCACGCCCGGCTGATCGAAGGGATTGATGTGGTAGAGATGTCCGCATAGCGCGGTCACGATTTCAAAGAGCATGAAGAACTCGCCTATCGCCCGCGCGTCCACCCGCGGAAACGTGATCGTCAGCGACGGCCGGTGATTGCGAGCCAGCGCTTCGCGCGTGGCGGCGAACTCCGCGGCCATGAGCTTGTTCATCGTCTGCCCGCCCAGATAGCCGAGCGAAGACACGTTGCGATAGAGCGCGGGCAACTTGAGCGTGTGCTCGAACTCTTTCACTTCGAGGAACAGGAACACCTTGTCGAACGGTCCCTCGATGTAGAGCTGCACCTGCGAGTGCTGATCGGTCGTGCCCAGAGCTTTCACGGGTATCGGTCCCGTGTTCACCGTCTTGCCGTCGAGTGTCACCGCCTTGCCCAGCGACTCCGCCCACAGCTGGCGGAACCAGTCGGCCATCGTGTAGAGCGAATTTGCGTAGGCCATCATCACGTGAATCGGCTTGCCATAGCTCGTGTCGAAAAGATAGAGCATGGCCGCGAGCTTGGCGGCGGGATTCCGCGCGAAATCGTCGGACAAACACTGCTCGGCCATCTCGCCCGCCCCGACCAGCATCGCCTCCCCGTCCACACCCAGCAGGAACGCGGGGAAAAGCCCCACCGGAGTCAGCACGGAGAATCTTCCGCCCACTCCCGTCGGTAAATCCAGTGTGGGCAGCTTCTCTTTTTCGCAGAGCTTGCGCAGATCGCCGCTTGTCGGATCGGTCGTACAAACCATGTGATCGCGCCACTTTGCGCCGAGCTTTTTCTTGAGACGGTCGAAAACGATCAGCGTGGCCGCCGCCGTCTCCGCCGTCGCGCCGCTCTTCGAGATGATGTTGAATACGGTCTCGCGTGGATCGCAGAAATCGAAGCAGGCCATCGCGTGATCGGGATCCACGTTGTCCACCACGAAAAATCGCGGCGCACCGCCGCGCGCCTTGGCGTCCAGCAGATTGTGCAGCGGATGGCAGAGCGCGGAGAAAATCGCCGCCGGACCGAGTGCCGAGCCGCCGATGCCCGCGATTACGAGGTTCTCGACTCCCGCGAAACTCGCCGCCGCCTGCACACACGTCGTGTAGGCTCCCGCGTCATACGGCAGATCGAGAAATTCGAGTTTCCCCGCCGCCCGTCGCGCGCGCATTTCCCGCAGCGCGTCGAGCACCCGCGGCTTAAGATAATCGAGGTCCTGCGGTCCGAGACCGTGCTCGTCCGCCTTGTCCGAAAAACTGTGTGTGAAATTGAAGGAAAGAGTCATGATGAGTCGCTTGGTTTGGTGCGTATGTCCAGCGCACTGCCGTGCGGCGCTACCCCGAATGTGGAGATGTGTGTGGATTAGTCCGTCTCCGGCCGGG
>JAHJDG010000003.1 GCA_018812265.1 bacterium
CCCGCGGCCTGAGTTGGCACGGTCGTGGACCACTCGGAACCGTCCACTCTCAGGATCAGCAGATGAACCGTATCCGCCGAACCGCCGACCGCCTCGACGAGTTCTTCCCACGTTTGAGTTTTCGAGCCGTTTACCGAGATGATCTGATCACCGGCCACAATTCCGGCCGCCTCGGCCGGCATGCCGCTCATGACCTCACCCACCCGCGTTCCCGAGATCTCGCCCATCCCGAGTGTAGCGGCCAGTCCGGCGATAATCAGGAACGCCGTCAGGTAATTGAGAATCACTCCGGCCGACAGCACGAAGACCTTCTGCGGAGGATTCTTCGACATGAACTCGTCCGGCGCTCCCGTCACCTCTTCGCCCTCAAGGGATTCATCCACCATCCCCGCGATCTGCACGTAGCCGCCGAGTGGAATCCAGGATAGAATGAATTCCGTGTTCCCGATCGTCCGGCTGATCATCTTCGGCGGGAAACCGATCGAGAACTTTTTCACACGCATGCCGGTCAACCGCGCCGCAAGAAAGTGACCGAACTCGTGTACGGTGATGATAACTCCAATCGTAATGATGAACGAGACGATCGTCAATAACATGAGCCTAATACCTTCCGAGTCATCCTTTTCACCACCGTTTCTTCGGCCTTTCTTCGTGCGCTACGGTCGGCATGGCGAACGATTTCAAGGTCGGTGAGCGCTTCATCCTTCCAGTCCTCGAGTACGTCCTGCAGGACGTCCGCGATATCGTTGAAGCCTATGCGTCTGTCAAGAAACGCCTGAACTGCCACCTCGTCCGCCGCCGACAGCGCCGCCGGCGCCGTTCCACCTCGCCGGAGCGCTTCCAGAGCAAGCTGCAAACAAGGGAACTCCTCCCAGGGTACCGGTTCAAACGTCAGCGATGGGAGACGATCCATTGGAGTATCCACCAGATGGCTCGTCACGCGTGCGGGATAGCCCAGCGCGTACAGAATCGGCAAGCGCATGTCTGGCGTGCTTAACTGCGCCTTGATGCTGCCGTCGGAGAACTCCACCAGCGAATGCACGACCGACTGACGATGACACACGACTCCGATTTCATCCGGACCGACGCCAAAAAGCCCCGCCGCCTCGATGATCTCCAGACCCTTGTTAAAGAGCGTCGCCGAGTCCACGGTGATCTTGTCACCCATTCGCCACGTTGGATGTCGCAGAGCTTCTTCGGGAGTTACTGAAGCCAGATCTTTCCGTGAGCGACCCCAAAACGGCCCGCCTGACGTGGTCAGCCAAATCTTGCGAATCGTCGCTGGATTCTCCCCCTGTAAACACTGGTAGATCGCACTGTGTTCGGAATCAATGGGAATGATACGTGCGCTGCCGGCACGCGCCGCTTGCATAATCAGCGGCCCGGCGGCCACAAGCGTCTCTTTATTGGCCAGCGCCACCGACACCCCGCGACGCAACGCTTCATGCGTGGGTTCGAGGCCTACACTGCCGAGCATTGCGCTCACCAGAAGATCACATTCGCAGAAAGCCACTTGCTTCGTTGCCGCGGTTTCCCCAACCAGAATCTGCCCGATCCCCGCCTGCCGGGCATCCGTTTCAAACTGCGGCCACCCGCCCGGGTCCGACAACGCTACGGATGTGACGCCGAACTCGCGGGCAATTTCGAGTAGTCTATATGCAGAACGCCCCGCCGCGACGCCGACAATCTCAAATCGGTCGCGATGAGCTCGTACGACATCGAGAGTGCTCCGCCCGATCGAACCGGTCGCTCCCTGAATCACGAGTCGCGTGGGACGATGGCACTCGGTCAATCAAGCCTCAATCGCTTTGGTGCGGGAAGAAACATGAACATTGCGGAACACCGCGGCAAAGCTCCGCGCCAGAGCTTCCCTGAGAACCGTATTGGGAAGGAGCATTCCCAATTCCGCTGCCACCGACGTCGAACGTTCCCGCAGACGGTCTTGCAGCCCCCTCCTCGCGGATTCATCCGGCAAGCGGAGATACTCGACGATTCGCAGGTGATCGTCTCCCGTCAGAATGGAACCGTGCTGCAAAACGGCGCGTGTCAATCGTCGTTGCGCGCTCCCCACGATCTTCTTGCCCCTCGCCACAACTTCCCAGCGCGACGTGCGGGCAAAGCACGACGTTCGATTCGGCAATGACGACAGCGGTTCTCCGCGCGCGAATACTTCGGCCTCTACGCCAACCGCGCGGAGTCCATCGGCGAGGGCGCGACTCGTAGCCTCCTGAATGAGCGCCGCCGCCGCGGAACGTCCATCGAAAGGAACGACGATGGCGTAGGTCAATTCTTCGCTATGCAACACGGCAGCGCCGCCGGTGGGTCGCCGCACCCACGGCAGGGAATCCCGTACCATGCGATCCGAGTCCAGAATGTCCGCAGACTGATGGAATCCAAGGGAGATCGTCGGTTCCGACCACTCGTAGAATCGAAGAACGCTTCCCATCGGTGCGCGATCAAGGCTTTCCAACAGAGCCCGGTCCTGCGCCATCAGAATCGCGCCCGGCAGCGGTGAATCCTGATGAATCGCCAAGTCCATCACAGTTCCTCGTCACCACCGGCAAAACTGCGTCCCGGAAGCAGTCCCCGCTTCGAGCGCGCGATGAACTCCAGGAGAATCCGAATCTCTTCACAGTCCGCCATTTCCGTTCGGATCCGCTCGACCGCTTGACTCATGGGAATCCGTGAGGAGAAAAGCCATTGATAGGCGCGTTTGAGATTGGCCCGCGCTTCCGTTGAGAAACCGCGTCGCCGCAAACCCACCACGTTCAAACCGCAGTAGCGCAGCGGATATCCGGCCGCCAGAATGTAGGGGGGCACATCCTTGGGCACGCGGAAGCCGCCGCCGATCATGCTGTGTCGCCCGATATGCACGAATTGGTGAATCGGAACGACACCGCCGATAATGGCGTAGTCTTCAATCTCCACGTGCCCCGCGATATTTACTGAATTGGCCAGGATGATATTATCACCCAAGACGCAATCATGGGCCACGTGAGCGTAAGCCATGAGCATGCAGTCTTTTCCGATAATCGTTCGTCCGGTAGCCTTCGTTCCCCGGCTGACCGTCACGAATTCGCGGATGACCGTATGGGAGCCAACGGAAACCGTTGTTTCTTCGCCTCCGAATTTCAGATCCTGTGGTTCGCCGCCGATGGCTGCAGCGTGATAGATCTGCACGCCCTCCTCCAGATGCACGCCGGAATGCAGTCGTACCCCAGCGGCAATCCGGCAGCCGGAGCCAATGACCACTCCGTCATCAATCACAGAGTATGGACCGATTTCAACGTCCGTCGCTATTTGCGCCCGTGCCGAAACAATTGCCGTGGCGTGAATGTTCGCCATGTTCTCCTCTATTGCTCTTCTCGATCCATAACGACGGCCGTCATGTCCGCCTCGGCGACCAGCACACCGTCCACGTGCGCCTCGCCGTGCATCTTGCACAAGCCGCGTCGGAACAGGCTCATTGTAACCGTAAATCGAATCTGATCTCCCGGAATCACCGTCTTGCGGAACTTCACGTTGTCCAGTCCCGTGAAATAGACCACCTTCGTCTCGGGTTGTTCCACCGAATTCAACAGCAAGACTCCGCCGGTTTGTCCCATACACTCGATGATCAATACGCCCGGCATGATGGGCTGTCCGGGGAAATGTCCGTCGAAAAACGGCTCATTCCGAGTGACGTTCTTGATCCCCACCACCTTTTCCAGGGGCGTCAGCTCAAGAATACGATCCACCAACAGCATCGGATAGGCATGCGGCAGCAGCTTCTCGATGGCTTGTGAGTCGAAGACGTATCCGCGTCCGCCCTTGCTGCCGAATCTCCGCGTCAGTTGCTGGGTTTCGTATAGCTTCCGCAGCATACGCGCCACTTCCACGTGCGACGTATGACCGCCGCGCGCCGCCAACACGTGGCCGCGTACGGGGACACCCACCAATGCGAGATCTCCGATCAGGTCGAGAGTCTTATGGCGCACCGGTTCGTTGCGGAAGCGCAAGGGACGATTGTCGAGCGTTGCCTCGCCCAGGACTACGTTTCCGTTGTAGCGAAACGTTCTCTTAAACCTTTGCAGATCGGCCTCCGTCAATTGCCGGTCTACGAATACCACGGCGTTGTCCAGCGTTCCTCCCTGGATCAGTCCCTTTGCTTTCAGCTCTTCGGTTTCCGATAGCAGACAGAACGTCCGCGCCAAGCTGAACTCCTCCACGAATTCATCCAATGAGTACATGGAAGTGTATTGCGTACCGACCGAGGGATGGGGATAGTCAATCATGTAGGTAATGCGCAACTCGGCGGAGGGAACAACGACGATGTCCACTCCGTTCGCTTCGTCACGGTACGACAGCGTCTTCTCGACGTCCAAATAGTCGCGCAACGGCTCCTGCTCGGCGATGCCGGCTTGCCGCAAAGCGAGGACAAACGGATGGGCGCTACCATCCATGACCGGCGGTTCGTCGGAGGACAATTCAATAATGATGTTGTCAATGCCCAATCCCGTTACGGCCGCCAACACGTGCTCGACCGTGTGAACGCGGGCGCCGTCTTTTCCGAGAACCGTGCCGCGCGATATTTCCACGACGTTTTCAACTACCGCCGGAATTTCCTTGATCTCCGAAAGGTCGGTCCGACGGAAGCGAATTCCCGTGTTGGGTTCGGCCGGACGAAACGTCAGCTGAGTCTCGTGACCGGTGTGAAGCCCGATACCGGTGAGACTGATTTCCCCCGCGATTGTCTTCTGTCGCTCGCTCACTTTGGCATCTTCCTCTCTGCGCCTTTCCCGAAAACGGCGGTCTCGATGTCTCGCACGCGTCGCAGCAGTTCCGGCAACCGCGACAGGGACGCTTCAACGCGTTTCCAGAGGTTGAGGGGGCGCGCGGGACTGCCGGCAAAGGCTTCCCCGGTAGCTACATCATGGGCGATACCGGATTGGGCGGCAATCATCACCTCATCGCCGATATTGAGGTGGCCCACGAGTCCGACCTGTCCGCCAATACGGCATCGGTCGCCGATCCTGACCGATCCGGAAACGCCGGTCTGCGCCGCGATCACGGTGTGGCTGCCGATCGTAACGTTGTGTCCGATCTGGATCAGGTTATCGAGCTTTGTTCCTTTTCCGATAACCGTCTCGCCGAGTGTCGCCCGATCCAGCGTGGTGTTGGCGCCGATCTCCACGTCATCTTGGATCACCACCGTACCCATCTGCGGAATTTTCTGGTATCCCTCGCCGCACGGAGCGAAACCGAAACCATCTCCGCCGATCACGGCGCCGTTCTGGATGATGACCCGATTGCCCAGCCGCACTCCCTCGCGAAGACTCACGTGGGAGTGAATCTCGCAATTCTCTCCGATGACGACGTTCGCCGCCACGACGACGTGCGGATGGAGTACCGTACCTCGTCCGATGCGCGTGCAGGGTCCGACAAAGACGAATGCCCCGATCGTTACGCCCTCGGCCAGCACCGCTTCGGGCGAGATAACCGCCGAAGGATCAATTCCCGGATGCAGCCACGTCTGCCGCGGATGGAATCGCTCAAGCATTTTCAGAAAGGCAAAATACGGATCCGGGACCTCAATTAGCGTCCGCGTGCAGCGGGCACGATCATACGCGCCGGGCGCAATCAGAACGGCGCCCGCGGTCGTCGTGTGAAGGTACTTCGTGTACTTCACGTTGGCAATGAAGCTGAGATCGGCGGGGCCGGCCTCCTCGATTTTTGCCACGCCGCGCAGGACGATGCTTCCATCACCCACGAGCGTTCCGCCAAGAAAGGCAGCCGCATCCGCCGCGGTCATACTGAGACCCACAATCCTACTCCTTCTTCAGCTCGTCCAAGACTCGGTCGGTGATATCGTATTCCGGCAAGGCATAGACGATGCTGGCGGCCGCCGCGTCGAACACGTAGTCATACCCGGCCTCTTCGGCGACTTTTTGAATCGCCTCGTTGATTTTATCCAAGACCGGCTTGGAGAGTTCCATGTTCCGCTCGAAGAGCTTGCCGTTTTCCCCCCAGATCTCGCGACGGAAATTGTCCAGATCGCGCTGTTTTTCAACGAAGCGATCCTCGCGTTCTTTGCGCGCTTCTTGGGACAACATAAGACTCTGAGCGCGAAGCTCCTCCGCCATCGCCCGCACGGCTTCTTCGAGGGCTGACGCCTGATTCGCGTAGCCGCGTTCCTCTTCCTGCAGTTTTTGCCGAACCTGCCGGAAGTCTTCGCTGCTTTCCAGCAATCGCTCAGAGTCCACGTAGGCGATGCGCAATTCCTTGGCGTTGGATGTGCCGACACCGAGCAGCACGCCAAACGCCAAGAGACCAATGATGAAACGTCGCATGAAACACTCCCTGTGATATTTTGCCGGATCAGAATCCGCGTCCGAATTGAAAATGCGGGACCCACTTGGTCGTGCGCAATCCACGCGCATCCAAGTAGTCGAGTCCTAGGCCGTAGTCCAGGCCGATCATGCCGATGAACGGCATGAAGAGCCGCACACCGAGCCCGACCGATCGCTTCAGATCGGTCGGATCAGTCTCCTCAAAGCTCCACCAGATGTTTCCGGCTTCGGCGAATCCCAAGACGAACACGGTCGGATTTCTCACGATCGGATACCGCAATTCCAGGGATTGTTTGAACAGCGTCTTGCCGCCCACGGCGAAGCCGCCCGTCTGCGGACCCACCTCACGCTCGTCGTATCCCCGCAGTGACGTGCCGAGTGACAATCCCGCCCCGCCCATAAAAAAGTAGTCGTAGTAGGGAATATCTTTCGGATTTCGCGTCAGGCCGTCTAACGCTCCCATTTCGCTGCGCGAAGCCAAGACCAGTTGTCCCGCCAGTGGAAGGTACCATTGATTCGACAGCTCGGCTTTGACGAATTGATCGTTTCCGCCGAGTGGACCGCCGGTCAGTTCCGTGCGAAGCGTATTGACGGAACCCATGGACGGGAACTCCGGATCATTGCGGCTGTCGCGCGCCAGTATCTGGGTCAGGCTTGAGGAAATCCGCGCCACGTCCTCCTGCAGGCCGCGGGGATTGCTCGCACGGAACGCCTCTGAAAACCGCGAGTATTTGGTGCGATCCAAACGGTAGATATAGTCCACGCGGAAGTAGTCGTCGGGCCATTTCAATCGCTGACCGATCCGCAGCGTTCCGCCGATGATGTCTTCATCGAATCCGTAGTAGCTCCCGCCACGATGGGTGTCGAAGAACGACGCGCCAACCAGCGTCCGCCGGTTCCGGAACCAGGGTTCCGTGAAGCTGATGGAAAACGAGCGATAAATTCTTCCGAAATTCCAATCCAGAGAGAACAGCTGTCCATTGCCGAGGAAGTTGCTCATCTGAAATCCCACCGATCCGATGAATCCATCGCGCTGCGAATAGCCGGCCGACACATTAGCTTGTTCGGTGGATTTCTCTTCGACGCGGACGTACAAATCCACCTGATTGTCGCTGACCGGCACGACATCGGGGATGACGCTCGCGAAATAATTCAGAATGGTCACTTCACGGATGGATCGCTGAAGCTTCGATACGTCGAACGTCTCGCCCGGATACAACACCAGCTCGCGACGGACGACGCGTTCTTTGGTCTTGGTGTTCCCTTCGATGAAGATGCGGTTGACCTTAAACTCGCTTCCTTCCACAACGTCGAACTCGACGTCTACGACGTTGGCGGCGCGAATGCGTTCCACCGGAGTCACGCTGGCGTAGATGTATCCCCGCCCGTAGTACAGGGAGCCGATGTCGGCAAGGCTTTGATCCAGTTTGCCGCTGTTGTAGAGCTCGTCCGGCTTCACGCGCAGCTTCGCGCCCAGTTCTTCGGTCGAGAAAAGCCGATTGCCCGTCCACTCGAATTGACCGTAGCGGTATTGTTCGTCTTCCGTGATCGTGATCGTGAGGTAGATCCAGCGACGGTCTACGCTATAGGAAACGGTGTCCGATACAATCTCGGCGTTTCGATAGCCGTGACTGCGATAGAATTCGACCAGCGTCCGCTCGTCTTCTTCGAGTTTCTCGCGTTTGAATTCACCGGATCGGAAAAACGTCTTCCGTCGCGTGCCCTTCATTTTTCTCCGCAGCGTGCCATCGCTGTAGGCCAGGTTTCCCACGACGTTGATCTGCCGAATCTTGACTTTGCGGCCTTCCTTGATCCGCACCTCAACAATCTGCCGGCCGGTCGCACCCGAAATGTAGGCTTCGACGTCCACTTCCGCGAGAAGGTATCCCATCTCCGCGTACTTGCGTTTCAAGCGATTTCGCATCACCACCAAGTCCCGCGGCTGTACCACCTGACCGGTGGTAATGTGCACCAGTTTGTCGAGATCATCGCCCTTGAGCTTTCGATTTCCCGAGATCTCCAGTCGTTCCAGTCGAGGGTACTCACGAACGCGAATCAACAGATAGACTCCCTCGGTGGCTTCCCGCTCTTCAAGGATCGCAACGTCCTCAAACAATCCCAGCTTCCAGAGCTGATGAATCGCCGTCTGAACGTCGTCTCCGGTGATTTCCTTTCCCACCGCAAGTCCCGAATGAGCGCGAATCAGCCCTGCATCCGCGGTTTCGTTGCCGGCAATGGAGAGCCCCAGAATTCGGACACGGGTTTGGGCGGCCGCCGGTACGGAGATGGTCGTCGCAACGATGAAAACGATGATCGCCCACCGTGCGATCTGCCAAGCATAAGAGCGCATGTTGTGTTCAGGGCTCCAGAGCAAAGGAGTATTTTAGGGAAACTGATTCGTCGCGACGGCGTTCGACCTCGTCGTACTCGACGGCGAAGTCCAGCACCAGATCGCGAGACAACGGATTCATGCGGTATTCAAGATTCCAGAAATGGATCAGGCCAATGCGGGTTCCGATTTCGATCTGTCCCTCGGCCAGCTCGCCGGTGTAGGTGACGAACAAATCCGGCGTCAGGTACTTCCCGACCGTAACCTGTGAACCCGTGAAAAACTTTACCACCGGACTCGAGGTGAGAGTGTCGTTGATGGCGCGCGCGCGTTGCTGCCGAGCCAGAGGAGCGCCTCGTCCGCCGGAAGGACTGAGCGTCACTTCATCGAAAATCGTCCATCGCTCCAAATGCCGTTCGAGAGGGTCCAGCCAGCGACGACCAATGACCCGTGTGAAGGTTGAAGCCACTACCTGTCCGGCTTTGCCGCCCATGTCCGTTTGACTGTAGCCGAGAAGCGTGAGAGTCTGTTCCGGCGTTTCCGTCACGTCGCTTTCCAGGACAAACGTGACCTTATCCAATCGTCCTCGCCGTTGACGAGTGTTGGTCTCGCGATCGAGTTGGTACATGGTCAGATAAACGGGCACCGACCGACCCAGACTGTCCACTCCCTGCGTTTCACCCCTTCCCTCGAGAATGGGCATGACGTCGGTCTCATCGAATTCGGCGATCACATAGTCCACTCGAAAGGTCTGGTCGAGATACTCCGCCTTTCCGCGTGACGATGTCATCCGTCCGTTCAGGTGGAACGTCTCATTGTCAATCGTCCCACCGATCCGCACCGGCTCGTCAGCCGGATCCACAATTGCATCAATGGACAGGTGATCAATATAGTCGGCCAGAGTCTCGAACACCGGCTCGCCTCGCAACGGTGCAAACATCTCGGAGTCTTTGAGGCCGGTGATCCCCACATCGTAATGATTCCCCGCCCCCACCGCCACGCTTACGTCCCAGCGCGCCTCAATAAGACGATTCATCAACCATTCGGCGACGGGCCTCGGTCGGCCGCTGCCGCCGACGAAGGGAAACGTCAATCGCGCGTTGCGAACTCCCATCGGACCGGTCATTAATAGGCGATCTTCCCCTTCCCCGGAAATCGTGACCGGCACTCCGCTCTCGGAACCGAACGTGAACAGACCCGTCCATTCCGGCTTCATGAGCCCCGGCAGCCTGAGCAGCATTCCGTTCCCGCTCGATCGCACCTCCAGAACTCCGAGATTCACTCGGGGCGTGGGGATGATGAGCGGTTCGAGTCCGGTGCGCACAGACAGATTTGCCGGAGCCGTCCGAATCTCAAGCTGACGTTCCCCGGTTCGGAACCGGATGTAACCGGGCTCGACACAACCGCCGGCTCCCAGTCGCAATGCGATCTCCGTTTCCAGAGGATTCGGACAAGCATCCGTATAAGTGAAACGTCCTCCGGTTACCGTCAGCTCGCCACCGACGAGCTCGGGTTTACCCAGAGTTCCGCCGATCTCGACTCGCAGCGAGCATTCGCTCCCCCGCGTGCGAAACGTTCGGTCCACCTGATCTACAAGATCCAGGAAATCTCCCTGACCTTCCGCTCTGCCGGATAACCCGCCACTCTTCGCGTCCACTTCGGCTTGCACGGAGAATTGATAGGTTGCGTCCTTGCGGAAGACGCACTCGGGCACACGGTACACTCGCCGCCCGTCGTCCGTCCGCGACGTTTGAAACGTGGCGACGACGTCGTCCGCGTAGATTTCTCCGAAAAGTTCTCCCTGATGAATCGCCAGCCAAGCGTCTATCTCCGGTTCCGAGATCGCGCCGGTGACCGTCGCCCGCGCATCCAACTCGCCGGTGAATAACCCATGCCGCCCGGTTAGTGCAAGGAAAAAGTCATTGGCTTGCGCCGAGTTAACCTCGGCGTGAACCGAGATGGAATCCGCCTCGAAGTCAATTTCACCATTCGCGGCAACGATTCGTCGAACGTCACGACCGAGCTCGAAATCCCGGACTTGTGCATGAAACCCGATCCCCTCGGCTTCCAGATTGATCCAATAGCCGGGAACATTCAACACCGATCCGTTGATCATCGCCACGCTGGCCGCCCATCGGGGACGATCCAGAGATCCGCTGACCTGAAAGAAACCCGCAAACTTGCCTTTCAGCTTGGCGCGATCGAGAAACGTCGGATGCACCGGTAGCCGCTCGGCCACCAAATCCGTAAAATCCAAATTCAGGTCGAGCTCACGGCTGCCCAGATCCACCCATCCCCGCAGCTCCCCCACTTCGTCTATGAAGAAATGGTCCACTTGGACGTAACGACGCTCGATTCCTATTTCAGCACGGCCTTCGAATGGAATGCCTCTTCCCGTGATTCCCCTCCATTGCCCGTGCAGATTCGTGCGCGCTGCGGCGGTTCGTTCGTAGCGTCCCGAGAAACGGAACTCGCGCGCCAATTGCGTCCACAGTTTCACCGAATCCGCGCGAACGACGCCATTCACTTGCAGGTCGCCGCTCGTGCCGTCACCGGCGAAACTGAAGTCCAGTCTTTCGATCGGATCCAGCGGCAGCGTCGTATCGCCAACCAGCATGGTCAGCAGGTGCTGCACGTTCTCCCCGCTAATCCGAACTGCGTGTTCGCCCGGAACCACGTCGAGTACGCACAATTCATCGTGACCGGTGTACGACACAACTTGCCACAGACTATCCGATCGGCTGATCGAGGCTCGCCCCAGTTCCGAGCCGACCCCCGATACGAACTCCAGGTCAATCGCGGGATTCGCGACCGTACCCGTCACGTCGAAACATACGGATCGCAGGCGCGATTCCCAACCCAGAATCGCGGGAGACGTCTCGAAGTCGAGCCTGCCGCTTCCGACGATCGGACCCGCTCGTTCGAGGCTCATCGTTCCACCGGCACTCGCTCGCGCTTTCGGGGTTGCGATCGTGAGTTGATCCAGTCGAATTCCACTTCCGTCAATCGAGACCTCGGCACGCGCCTCGGTGGCCGATTGGCCGAACAGGTGCATCTTTTCCGAAGTCGCTTGGACTTTGCACAAAGGATGATCGAATTCTCCCGTTACGGTGCAGTGAATCCTGGCCGTCCCCCCGATTCCCAGCTTCATCAGATCGGCACCCGGGAGCTTCGATAACTCGCTCATCTCCAAACGTCCCTCAAGGCTCGCTTCGCCGCGTCCCCGCAGCAGAATCCAGCCCGAAAGAATTCCCGAAGCCATTTCGTGACGAACGGACAGCGGAGCCACCGAAACCGTGTCGGACGACAAATCCAGCCATGCGTCGTCAATCTCCACGATCCCAAAGTCACCCTCCGCCTTCAAACGCCTAAAGGAAGCGGAGCCTTTGACAACAAGCAGCGAGTCCACCGTTTCGACGTGCAGTGCAATCACACCGTCTTCCGTGCTCACTTCGGCGAACGAGATGAGCGAATTGAAGAGTCGCCCGGGCGGAACCGCAAACCGAGCGTTTGCTTCCAGGTACTTGTCGGAGGGAGACACCCGTCCGGTCAACGTGAGCGTACGTGTCGCGTCATCAAGCCATGACCCGTAACCAATAAAACGAAAACCATCGGGACGTGATGGCAACACGACTCCGTTGAATCGGACGATTTCCTGACAAGCGGAGGCGATATCACTCGCAACCACCCGGCAATTGACGAAGGAGACCGACCGCAGACTGTCCAGTTGCCCAACTTCATGGTAGAATCGCGACGGCACAACCACCCGTGGGATCCACGAGGCGGCGTCTTGGCGGCTGCTGTCTTTCGCGGGAAGATCAAAGACCAACATTGCATCATGGATCCGTACCGCTCGCACTGTCCGCTGGAGTTTCCGCGGATTTTCGAGCAGCCGAACCGGATCAAAATCCGCTTCCACCCGCCGCACGGTAAGAAGTGTTCCGCCGCTGTCCAAAGGCAGCGTCACATTCGATAATGTCAAAGAGCGCCAGCCTAAGTTCAGAGTACCGATTTCCGCGCCGGGACCGAATTCAGAAACCAGTACGGAGGTTAACCATGAGTTCACCGCGGCTCGGAGCGGGCTGACCGGTGCCATCAACAGGACCATCGCGACCACGGTAAGCACGACTGCGCCGAGGAATAGGTACAGTCCCACCCGGACGAGTAGTCTTCCCCTTTTCATGGCGGCTCCACGCGGCTACCACTGGAACAGACCATGTCTGTCCACGATCGCGCGAATTTCTCCCGCACCGAGCACAGAGTCTCCGCCGACGGAGCGAAAAGACGGATGTCTGGAATTCCCGTCCGCAATACCCGAAACAAGGATAGGGAGCGGTGGTTTCAATTCCACGGCGGTGATCATGCCCAGCCGCCCGCGCGATCCGACAAGCAAACCGGCGGCCGCACCACCATCGCCGCCGGTCCGTGCGGGTCCGGGAAATCCGCGAAGCACGGCGTCCGACGTCAACACTTCGACAGTTTGAATTCGTGACCAGAGCGCGCGAACCAATGGATCGGAGAAACCATTCCGCGCTCCCGCGATGAATCCCCCCAGAGTCTTTCGATCCGCTTGTACTTCACACTGTATGATCGTTTCGATGGCCGAACCGGCGGAGGCTCGCATGACGAACGGCGAGAGCATTCGCGTCTCGGCAAGTCCCACCGTAAGCAAGGCCAAAACGCGATCCCGCAGAAGCGAAAAGTCCGGGGGAAAGGAGCTTCCGGTTCCCAGCGCCATGACCACAAAGGAGTGTTCCTGAGCCGCTCGGACACACTCCACCGCGTGCTCCGGCGAACGGGGCGCTGCAACCGGATACGGTTGATCCTGAAGCAGCACGTTCGTACCCAAGCTCTGCAGTCCCTGGAGGAGTTCCGGCAAACCCTTCATTCTGTCTCCGTCACGGCTCCAAATCGTCTCTCTCGCCGTCCATATTCCTCGATCGCCGCCAGAAGCTGGGGACGACGGAAGTCCGGCCACAACGCATCCGTCACCACGATCTCGGTATAGGCAAGCTGCCACAGCAGAAAATTCGACAGCCGCAGTTCACCCGAAGTCCGAATCAGCAGGTCTGGGTCACACAATCCTGCGGTGTAGAGATGCGCGGCGAAATCCTCTTCCGTAAAGTCTATCGTGCCTTCGCGAGCGAGAGCCTTCGCCGCATCCACGATCTCCTGCCGACCGCCGTAGGAAAGCGCGAGATTCAGTATCAATCCGGTGCTCTTTTCCGTCCGCTGAATGGCCCGCGACAGAGCTCGTCGCGCGCGTACACTCAGGTCTTCCAGCCGACCGATGACGCGCAGCCGCACGTTGTTGCGGATCAAGTTCTCGATCTCCCGGCCGACGGTAACGACCAATAGCTGCATAAGGGCTTCCACTTCACTGCGCGGCCGTTTCCAGTTCTCCCGCGAAAAGGTGTAGAGGGTGAGCACTTCCACTCCCAGCTCCCCACAAGCCTCGACGATCTCGCGAACCGACTTCACACCTTCCCGATGACCATCCGCCCGACGCAGGCCGCGCGCCCGAGCCCAGCGCCCATTGCCGTCCATGATGATCGCAATGTGCCGCGGAATTACGCCGGAGAATGTCTCGGCAGGCTTAAGCCGTTGGCTGAGGGACGATGGATTCACGGACGAGCGGTTTTCCCCTTCTCGATCGCCTCTCTTCCCTTGTCAATCTCGCGCAGTCGAATGAGCGCCACACCATAGTTGGTCCATCCTGCGCCGTCATCGGGGAAATGTTCCACCAGCTTGGCAAACGTATCCCGCGCTTTCACCGTGTCGGCGAAGGTCCCGCCCTCCAGATAGATGACTCCCAATGCAAAGAGGACGTCGCGATCCTTCTCTTCCTTCGTCAAGAACTCGTTGAAGGCAGCCAAAGCCGCCGCCGTGTCGGCAAGTTGCAGATTAAACTGCCCGATATAGTATAGAATCGTCGGATCATCGGGTCGAGCCTTCTTCGCCGCTTCCAGTGCCGTGATCGCTCGACTCTTATACTCGTTACGTTCCTCCTGAGTCATGCTCTCATCCGTGCCGAGTTGAGCCAGAGCAAACGCCTTGAACTGGAGCGCATCTATGTTGGCGGAATCCTTCGCGAGGATTTGATCGGCCAACTCGACGGTCTCCCGATAGCGATTCAGGCTGTAGTTCCCCTGCAAGAGCTTGCCCTGAATCACCTGAACGGCCTGTTCGTACTCGTCGGGTTGTTCCTTTTTCATGTCGGATGCCCGAATGCGCTCGAGCGCCTGATTCCAACTTTCCAGAGACTCATCGGCGCGAGTCAGCTTGCCCAGAATCTGCGCCCGCAGTCCGTATGCGTTCCACTTCGCGGGCAGAGCTACGATGGCCAGATCGAGTTCCTCGACACCCTTCAGCAGGTGTTGTTTCGGATCCGGATCCGTGACGCCCGCGCCCACGTTCTGATCGTATAGGGAATCACACAGCACCGCAATGAAATAGTGGTGGTTCCACCGGGTTTGCAGCATCCGGTCAATCGCCTTCTGAAATTTGCGGATCTTGCTCTTATCCTTGGGGGTGTGTTCGATGGTCGCTTGCTGGAAGTCCGCCACCATTCGTTCCAGAAGTACCCGTTCCGGATTCTCCGTTTCTCCCGCCATTGGTTGTGCAAGCTCAACCTTGCTCGAATCGGACAAGACGTCGTAGTATAGCTCGCCGCGCTCGAAATACGCGTCCAGTAGACTGGGAGCTTTTTCGAGCACCTGATTATAGAAGTCCAACGACTTGAGCCATTCGCCCTGTTTCTTGTACAGCCTGGCCGATGCCAGTTCCTGCGCGAACACCATGCCGGCCATCGCCAGAACGGCAACAGCAATGATGAATGTGCGTTTCATGGCAACCTCAATCTATTCCTTTCGAGTGGTTTGTTGTTGAAAGACAAACGGCGGTTCGAGTACTCCCTGTTCGGTCACGTGGCCGGCGATGAAGCGCACGGGAGTCACATCGAAGGACGGATTCCATACTTGAACACCGTGCACCCGGTCCAATCCGGAAATCCAGCGCGTCACCTCGGCGGCATCACGTTCCTCAATCGGAATCGTCCGGCCGGATGACAGACTCGTGTCAAACGTGGACAACGGAGCGACGACGTGGAAAGGAATCCGAAACGCTTTCGCGGTTACCGCCAGTTGAAACGTTCCGATCTTGTTGGACGTATCGCCGTTTCGTGCGATGCGATCCGCGCCCACGAACACGCGATCCACGCGACCGCTGCTCATGAGCGCCGCCGCCATGTTGTCACAAATCACCGTGACCGGAATCCCCGCCGCCGCGCACTCCCAGGCGGTGAGTCGGGCTCCCTGCCCAACGGGTCGCGTTTCACAGGCAAAAACTTCGGCGACTCTGCCTTCGCGATACCCCAGCTTGATCACGCCCAGTGCCGTGCCGATTCCGCCCGTGGCCAGCGCGCCCGTATTGCAGTAAGTGAGCACTCGCTCGCCCCGTCTCATCAGCCCCACTCCTTGACGAGCCATGGTTAGACAGGCTCGTGCGTCATCACGATGCAGCTTGCGAGCCTGACGAAACAAACGTGCCGCCGGATCGTGCCCGCCCCGTTCGATGATTTCCTCCATTTTCGCCAGCGCGAAAAATAGGTTGTATCCCGTCGGGCGCGTATTCCTCAAACGCTCAATCGTGTCATGCAGTCTGGCCGCATTGACTCCGCGCCGTCGAGCTTCCAGTGCCACTCCGTAAGCCGCCGTGATTCCGATCAGTGGCGCGCCCCGCACTGCGAGCGACTCGATCGCTTCTGCCACGGTCTCGGCTCGTCGAGCGCGAATCCACTTCACTCGACCGGGCAATGCGCGCTGATCGAGGATGTGCAGCTCACCGTCCGACCAGATCAGCGGCCGGATCGCGCGCCTCACGGCAGCGTCACCATCTTGCGGAACTCGCGATAGCGACGGTTCAGCACGGTGCGGCTCACGTCCTTCAATCCGTCGGGGCCGAAGCCCTCGACGTAGAAGGATCCGACTACGCTCGCCCACGCCATCGCCTGCCGAAACGAAGCGTCACTCATTGTTTTTTGCGCGGCAAGATAGCCGAGCATTCCACCGGCATAGGCGTCGCCGGCTCCGGTGGGGTCCACCACGTGGTTCACCGGAAAAGCGCACGTGAGCGAAACGCCTTGCGGGCCTGACAAGAAACTCCCGTGTTCGCCTTTCTTCACCACGATCCAGCGCGGGCCCATTTTATGGAGAGTTTGCGCACCTTTGATGAGATTGTGCTCGCCGGTCAGCCATCGCACTTCATCGTCATTGACGAAAAGCAAGTCCGTCTGCTTGACGACCTTGAGGAATTCCTTGCGCGCGACGTCAATCCACAGTTTGAACGTATCAATGGCCACCAGCCGCGGCCGTTCGACCTGTTTCAAAACGGATTGTTGCAGGCCGGGATGAATCGCGGCCAGAAACAGAATGCGCGGTTTCCGATAGTGCTCCGGTAGAATGGGGTGAAAATCCGCAAACACTCCGAGTTCGGTGCGAATCGTTTCGCGGGCGACGAAGCCGTCGAGATAGCGCCCTTCCCACAGAAAACTCTGGCCCTGCTGCGACTCCACACCGGACAGATCCACACGTCTCCGCCGCAGGAACTCGAGTTCTTTGTGCGGGTAGTCGTCTCCCACCACTCCCACCACGCCCACCGTCGTGAAGAACGAAGCCGCATTCGAGAAATGTACGGCCGATCCGCCCAGCACCGGGCCGGCCGATCCGTGCGGCGTATGCAGAATGTCCAGCGCCACGCTCCCCACCACCACCAGCGACGGTGGTATCGGTCGGGACACGCGCGCTGGTTTCGATTTCCTCGTAGACGTCTTGCTCAATGCGTTTACATCTCCCTGGGCGCGCTGACTCCGCACAGCGTCAAGCCTTTCTGCAAGGCAATTTGCGTGGCTCGACACAGAGCCAGTCGGGCCGCTTGAAGTTCCGGTGGCGTCGTCAGCACCCGGCACTCGTGATAAAACTTATGAAACTGCGTTGCCACGTTGCGCAGCCACACCGTGATTCCGTGCGGATCGCGGCTTCCCGTCGTTTCGTCCAGCATATCCCTTAGCTCCCGCAGGCGACGCAGAAGATCCAGCTCTTCCGTCCGAACGAGGGGAGTCAAGTCGGTGTTCGGATCGGGATAGCTCACACCCGCCTTGCGAAAAATGGACTCGATGCGCGCATGAGCATATTGAACGTAGAAGACCGGATTCTCCTCGGTCTGTCGCTTGGCGAGCTCAATATCGAAATCCAAAGGCGTGGACGTTCGCCGCAGGATGAAAAAGTAGCGCGCCGCGTCCGCACCGACTTCCGTGATCAACTCATCCATCTCGATGATCTGCCCGGCCCGCTTCGACATCTTCACCGGTTGTCCGTCGCGAAGCAGCGTTACGTGCTGGAGGAGGATGACCTCCAGCCGGTCCGCATCGCGTCCCAGCGCGCGCATCGCCGCCTTCATGCGCGACGCAAATGTGTGATGATCGGGACCGAGAATATTGAGAACGTGATCGTAGCCGCGGTCGTACTTGTTCACGTGATAGGCGATATCGGGCAAGAAATAGGTGGCTCGACCGTCGGACGTTACGATCACCCAATCCTGCACGTCCCCATACTCCTCCGTCCGAAGATACGTCGCCCCTTCTTTCTCATACACGGTGTTGCGACGACGCAGCTCCTCAAGAATCCGCAACTCCCCGCGTTCGCCGCGCAGCTCGCTCTCGAAAAACCACTTGTCGAATTCGACGCGAAAGCTCCGCAGCGATTCCCGGTGCGAATCCACGAAGGAGCGAACGGCTTCCGCGCCGAGCTGCTCCGCCGCGTCATCGGTCATCCGCCGGTACCGGTCCCCGTGTTGCGCAACCAGCCGCCGGGCCAATTCGATCAGATACTCGCCGTGGTATCCGCCTTCGGGAATCTCCGTCGGATTTCCCAGTTCCGTTTCGTATCGCGCGCGCACCGATTCGCCGAGCAAGCGAACCTGATTCCCCGCATCATTCACATAGAACTCGGCGTCACATTGCGCTCCGCGGGCGCGAAACATGTGAACCAGACTGTCCCCCACGGCCGCCGCGCGCGCGCTGACCACGTTGAGAGGGCCGGACGGATTTGCGCTCACGAATTCGATGAGAATCCGCGTTCCGGTCAAAGTTTCGTCATCGCCGAATGCATCGCCACGCTCCAGCGCTTGCGTCGCGATGGATCGCAGGTATTCCGGGGCGAAAGCGAAATTAATGAATCCCGGTCCCGCGATACTCGTCTGCGCGACCAGCTCATTGTCCAAGCGCAGTCGTTCCAGAATCCGCTCGGCGACCGCTCGCGGCGGCTGCCGCAACGTCTTGGCGTACGTCATCGCGGCGTTGGTGGCAACGTCGCCGTGACTCGGATCGCGCGGCTTCTCCAGAATGACGCGCGGCGACTCCACGTTCATCGCCTGCAAGGCTTCCTTTAGAGCCACGCCGAGATGTTCGTGAACCCGGTTCATTTCTTGGTTCGGCCCGGACTCCGTCGCGTACTCGACTTCGCCGGGGAAGTCTTCGCGGCGGGCTTTCGTTTGCCGCCCGCCGATGAACGCGTCGTCGTTTTCGCGGCCGGCGCTTTGCGGGTACTCGTACGAGGAGCGGCGGCAGGTTTTTCCACCTCCGGCTCGACGATCCGGCGGCGACGCACCGGTTTCGGCTTGTCCGCTGCGCCGTCTTCTACCGTGAGAATCTCCGCGTCACCCCACAGAGTTTCGAGTCTGTAGAATTCACGGAAGCTCGGCTTGAACACGTGCACCACCACGTCCACGTAGTCCAAGAGAACCCAGTTCAAACCTTCCATTCCTTCGCGATGCAGAACACGATCGCCGGTCGTCTCTTTTGTATGTTGTTCGACGTGCCGGACCACGGCGCGGACTTGCGGGTCAACGTCGGCCGTGCAGATCACGAAAAAATCCATGAGCGTGTCGAGGTGACGCAAGTCAAGAATGACCACGTCGGATGCTTTCTTGGCCAGAGCCGCCTCGGCGCAGCAGCGCGCGAGAACCTCCGCTTCCGTTCGCTTCAGTCCGCTACCTCCTCGTTCCGTCGGGCGCTTGCATTCGCAGGTTCCGAAAGTCGGCGCCGACGATCAGTGTTACGTCAATATCCACCAGATTGCGCGCGATTTCCGTGGAAACCTGAGCCGGTTCGATGCCCAGCGACTCCGCCACGGCCAGCGCATTCTCGATCATCCCCAAGCGATCATAGACCAAACTGTGCGGGTAGCCGAAACTGCCCGCGTTGCTGACTTCGCGAACGTCGAAACCTTTCGCCCGCAGTCCGGGAGCCACCAGCTTGGCCAGTCCCTTCACTCCGCATCCGTTCAATACCTGCAAGCGGATAACCGCCGCCGGAGTCGCGTCCACCGCTAGGGAATCATCCGCGCCCAGTCCATACATGGTATCCACGAGTGGCCGGTTTGAGTCCAGCGCGGTACGGTTTCCGTACGACATGCGGGGAACATACGGCGACTGAATCTTGCTGCTGTCCACTCGCAGAGGCTCACCGAGTCCGCTTCCCACTGCGGTCGGCGACGAATGTTCTTCCGCAGACATGAACCAGGCCGCAACCGCGAGCAGCGCCGCACAGATAACGACCACCGCCCAGACGAGAAAGCGGGAAGTTGGGCCTGCGCTCCGCGCGAAGGGGCGTCCAACAGTACGTTGGGGTGGAAAAAAGCGGCGTGGCACGGTGAATCTTGAGAGAAAAGACCGAGAAACAGGGTCTCGGTCCAAAAGACGGGACGACTCACTGCAAATAAGTCATAACCGAAACCACTACGGCCGGTCAAGGTAGGATCCGTATCCAGGCAATCCCGGCGCACGCCAACCGTAGTCACCATAGTACGAATGCGAGTAGGGATACATGCCCCGATACACCGATAATCGAAACAGGCTGTTCGACGTCGGGCGCCAGTTCAAATCGGCGCCGCCCACGAACTCGTTTCCGTACTTCGCCGGATTCCACTCCGCAGGTCCCGACGGTTGGAACTGATAGCCTAAATATGTTGTCAGCCCGAGCGGCCGCGAAATCTGATAGTCTATTCGGTTCATGTAGAGACCTTGTGAACCGCTCCGATCGCCCACACTGGCATATCCAAGCTGAACCGAATGGGACATGTGTATGCGGGAAGGATCCAGCAATCCGCGAAACGGTTTCAGACCCAAGTCTGTCCGATTTCGCAGATACTCACCGGTGTCTCCCGAAGGAGACGTGCCCCGGAACTGAGCGCTCGCCGACGCTGCCCACAGAAGCGCGGCGGTCATTACCAGCAGTGCCCTCAGCCGCATCGCAAGACCCTCGTTAAGTGTTTGCATCCTATAAGCTAAGAACTGATCGTCAAAATGTCAAGCGTTACCCGCCGCCGGCGCTTTTCGAAGTCGAGTCTCCGCATCCTGCAATTCCGCCTGCGTATTGATTCCCCTGATCTCGTAAAATCCAGCTAAATCAACAGCTTGCACAATAAGACCGCGACCGCGTAAGACGGCAATCACATCAGTCAGGTAATATTCGCCCTTCTTGTTGTCCGGCGCAATCTCTCTTAGAGCAGTGAAGAGGGCATCCGAGCGGAAACCGTACATCCCTGAATTGACCTCCCGAACCATCCGTTCATCGGGGGTGGCATCACGCTCCTCGACGATTCTCAGGAAGTCGCCTCTCCGATCACGGATGATCCGTCCATAGGCAACCGGATCGGGAGCCGTCGCCGTCAATACCGTGGCCGCCGCGCCGTTGCGCTGATGCGAGGCCAGAAGTCGCCGCAGCGTCTCCGCCTTCAGAAGAGGCGCATCGCCCGACAGAACCACTACGTCCCCCCGCCAATCCGCCAGTAGCGACGCCGTCTGCTGTACGGCATGTCCCGTACCGAGTTGCGGCTCCTGAATCACGAACTCCAGACCGGGACCGCCGACCCGCTTCTGCACCTCCTCGCGACCGTGTCCGACGACTAAAATCAAACGATCCGGGTTCAATTCCCTCGCCGTCGAGATCACATGGTCAATCAGCGGCCGACCGGCCAAGGGATGCAGCACCTTGGGAAGATCGCTATTCATGCGAGTTCCCTTCCCGGCCGCCAGAATCACAACCGCGAGCAAATCACTGCCCCTTGTATAGCTGAAACGTTATCCATGTAACGTCGGTTCCATCCTATTTCCCGCCGGAAACCAGCAGGTTGTCTATCAGCCGCACGGTGCTGAAACGGCCGGCAACAATCAGACGAATATCATCCTTGGGGAGGGGATCGGTCTCGGAGAAGCTTTGGTCACACACCGCGGTCGAATACTCTACTCTTAGCTCCGGTATCTCCGCCAAAACCGTCCGCATGGCATCCTGCAGTTGCCCCAGTGTTCTCACACCGTCGTCAAGTATCGCCAAGCGTCCCGCCTGCAACGAACGGTAGAGTACGGGAGCCTTCGCCCGCTCGTCAAGAGTGAGAAACGCGTTCCGCGATGATAGCGCCAGCCCGTCACTCTCGCGAACCGTCTCCCCGGCAATGATTTTCACGCGAAAATCCAAGTCCTCCACCATCCGGCGAATCATGAAAAGCTGCTGCGCGTCTTTCTCTCCGAATACGGCCACGTCCGGATCCACGATATGAAAGAGCTTGGCCACTACCGTCAGGACGCCCTGAAAATGACCGGGGCGAATCTTGCCTTCGTACACGCCGCCGACCGGCCCCGGATGCACCGAGACGGTCCATCCCGACGGGTACATCGCCTCCGTCGTAGGCATGAAAACGAGATCCACCCCCTCCTTCTCCAACCGCTCGCAATCCTCCTCAGGCGTCCGCGGATAGACCCGAAAATCCTCGCGCGGACCGAATTGCAAAGGATTCACGAAAATCGAAACCGCCACTCGATCCGCATGTTGATGGGCCAGTCGCACCAGCGCCAGGTGGCCTTCGTGCAGCGCGCCCATCGTCGGCACGAACGACAATCGCTTGTCGCCCGCTCTCAGCGCTTCTGCTTGCCTGTGGATCTCGTCCGTCTCGGTGACGACACGCATCGAACTCACTTCTTCTTCGCACCCGCCGCTGATTTGTCGCGTTGGTTGTAGCTCTCCCGCTCGGAAGGATACTCCCCGGAGCGCACGTCTTCCACCCACTGGGATACGGCCGACCGGATGAGTTTGGCTCCCTCCAGATAGTGCCGGACGAACTTCGGCTTGAACTGGTCGAACACTCCGAGAAGATCGTAGTTCACGAGAATCTGGCCATCGCAGTTCGGTCCCGATCCGATCCCGATGGTGGGAATCTTGATGCTCTCAGAAATCCGTTTCGCCAGTTCCAGCGGAATCTTCTCGAGAACTATTGCAAAACAGCCGGCCTCGTCGAGCGCCTTGGCATCCTCGACCAGCGCCGCCGCCGATTCCGGAGTGCGGCCCTGCACCTCATACCCCCCGAAAATGTTGATTCGCTGAGGAGTCAGTCCCAAGTGTCCCATCACCGGAATCCCCACTTCCACCATTCGCCGAATCGCCGCCAGCACGAAGCCCGCTCCTTCCACTTTCACGGCTTGCGCTCCGCCCTCTTTCAGGAATCGCACGGCATTGCGCACCGTCTCTTCCACCGAGACCTGAAAGCTTCCGAACGGCATGTCGGCCACGATCATCACTCGTGAGGTTCCCCGCGACACGCAGCGGGTGAGGAACAGCATCGCGTCCATCGTCATGGGAATCGTGGTCGAATGCCCGGCGATTACGTTGCCCGCGCTGTCTCCCACCAGCAGAAAATCCACTCCCGCCTCTTCTTCGAGCGCCGCAAAAACGGCGTCATAGGCCGTCAGGCCGACGATCTTTCGCCCTTCCGCCTTGCAGCGGACCAGTTGAGGCGCGGTTACGCGCGGGAAGGTTTTCGTCGCGCTCATGAATCCCTCACGGATTTGGAACTGCGAAACACACCGCCGCCCAAAAGCAAGTCTCCGTCGTAGAACACCGCCGACTGACCGGGTGTCACCGCCCGTACCGGCTCATCGAACTCGATCCGCACTCCTTCATCGTCGAGCGGAACGACCTGGGCCATATGACCTTCATCCCGATAGCGTATCTTCACGGTGCAGTGGATCGAGTCCTTCGGTCTGGAAATCGAAATCCAGTTCGTCTGATCAGCCTCGGCTGCGATGGCAAAACAATCCTTCTCAAAACCCACATACACCCGGTTCGCGAGAGCGTCAATCCGCGTTACGTACAGCGGTTCGCCGACCGCTACGCCAAGCCCCTTCCTCTGGCCGACCGTATAATGGGCAACTCCGCGATGATAGCCGAGAATCGCGCCCTCCGGTCCCACGATTTCGCCTCTGTCCAGCACCGGCCATTCCGATCCGAAGTTATCTCGCAGAAATCCGCCGTAGTCGTCATCGGGAACGAAACAGATGTCCTGACTCTCCGGCTTGTCGGCCGTCTTCAATCCCAGTTCGACGGCAATCCGTCTCACATCGGTCTTTGAGATCTCACCCAATGGAAACAGGGTTCGCGACAGACTCTCCTGTGAAAGCCCCCACAGCGCATACGACTGATCCTTGTCGAGATACTTCGCTCGTTGCATCAGGATCCGCACGCCGCCGTGCTCCACTCGCGCATAGTGTCCGGTGGCCAGATAGTCGCATCCCATCCGCCTCGCTCGATCGAGGAGCGTCTGCCATTTCACGAACGTGTTGCAGCGCACGCATGGATTGGGCGTTCGTCCCGCCAGATATTCGCGGCCGAAATTCTCTATGACCGCTGAACGAAATTCCTTCGATAGATCAATGACGTAATGCCGAAATCCCAGACGTTCTGCAACGGCTGCCGCGTCGCGGCTCATGGTTACGCTGCAGCAGCCCGACGCCCGGTTGAGCGACATCGCTTCGCCGCGCGGATCGGTCCAGAGGTGCATCGTCAGGCCGATCACGTCGTAGCCCTGCTGAACCAGAAGCGCCGCCGCGACCGAGCTGTCCACTCCGCCCGACATCGCCACCGCCACCGAAGGCCGTCCCCGTCCGTTATCGCCGGATCGCATCGCCGTCACCTCACGGAAACCGGAGCCGTCTCGCGCTGACGGGCAACCAGAGTAGGCAAAACGTTCATCAGTCTGTCCACGTCATCGGGCTTATTGAATCGCCCGAACGAGAACCGGATCGTGCTCTGCGCCGTCGGCACGTCCAATCCGATTCCCATCAGGACGTGCGACGCGCCCAATGCTCCCGCACTGCACGCGCTGCCCGTAGAGACGCAGAAACCTTTCCGGTCGAGCGCCACCAGCAGCGACTCGCCCTCGCATCCGCGAAACGCAACGCTCAGCAAACCGGGCGCGCGATGTTCACGCGATCCGTTGACGCGAACGCTGGGGATTGCGTCGAGGATCATCTCTTCGAGACGATCCCGCATCGCCTGAACTGTCGTCGCTTCGGTCGTCAAACGCTCGCGGCAGATTTTCGCCGCCGCGCCGAAGCCGACGATGCCCGGAACGTTTTCCGTTCCCGTTCGCAGTCCGCGCTCCTGACTTCCCCCGAAACATCGCGGCGAAATCCGCGTTCCACGCCGAATGACGAGTGCGCCGACTCCCTTCGGCCCATAGATCTTGTGGCTTGAAATACTCACCAGATCAGCGTTGAGATCAGAAAATCGCAGCGGGAACTTGCCGTAGCTCTGCACGCAGTCCGTGTGGAACAACACTTCCTTTTCGCGGCAGATCGCGCCGATGGCTGACGCGTCCTGAATCGTTCCCAGTTCATTATTGACGTGCATCACGCTCACCAGAGCCGTCCGCGACGTGAACGCGCGCGCCACCTCGGCCGGATCAATTCGCCCCTCGCCATCCACCGGCAGCCACGTCACCCTTCCGCCGCGCTCTTCCCACCACTTAGCCGTATCGTACACGGCGTGGTGTTCCGTCGGAGCGGTGATGAGATGATCCTTTTCACCCCGCCGAGAATCGAGAACTCCCAGGATTGCCCAATTGTCCGCCTCCGTGCCGCCCGAGGTGAAGAATACCTCGTCATCCTGACAGCCGATCAGCCGCGCAACTTCGGTCCGGCTCTCGTCGAGACGGGTTCTTGCCCGGCTGCCGATATCGTGGGCACTGGAGGGATTTCCCCAGCGATCTTCAAGCATCTCCCGCATTGCCACAACGACGGCAAGGTCAGGTCTCGTGGTGGCGGCGTTATCAAGATAGACGATTTCCATGCAAATCTTCCCGAGCTACTCCCAAATGTCCAATATAGCCCCGAATTCCAGCATAATCAAGTGCTACACCCCCGAATTCCTGTTGACTTTTGAGCCGCAAGACCTTACATTGTTATGAAGTTTGCTACAACCCCCGAAGGTCCCATGAAAGCACTCCTCGTCGTCCTCGTTTTGATGGTCGCGCTCGGGGCGCTGGCCCAAGAGCCGATTGATCCGGCCTTCGATCCGCCGCTCACCGACCCCAGTGCCAGTGGAGGTCGAGTCCGGTGGAACGGCACTATCGGCATGGTCGTCATCAACGGCCGGATCTACCAACAATTCGGACTTCGGCCCGATTTTCCTCTCGGGAAATTCGGCGTCGGGCTCGATTTCACCTTCCGCTTCGACGAAAACGGCAGCCTCAAGGACGACGAATGGGACGATGCCCAGGATTATCTCGAAAAGATCTACTACATCCGCTATGGTCTTCCCGGAGACCCCTTCTATGTCCGAGTCGGGGCCCTTGACAATGTGACTTTAGGCTACGGAATCATCATGCGCCGCTACTCTAACACCATCCAGTACCCCGAAGTGAAGCGGGTCGGTATCTACACCGAGGGCGGGACCAAACAGGTAAGCTGGCAGGGGATGTTCAATAACCTCGGCGAACTGGATGAACCGGGACTGATGGCCGGACGAGTGGCCTACAATACCGGTCTAAAGGGTCTGACCGTGGGGGCGACATTGGCTCACGACGGAAACCAGTTTGCCGGACTGCGTGACGACGATGACGATGGCGTGCCCAATCGCCTCGATCTTTTCGCCGACCGGAATGACTTCGATCTCCAGCGCAATCTACTAGCCGCCTTCCACGATAATCCCGAAGATCTCGACTATCTGATTGAAAACGGCTTCCTGCCTGACGTCCGCGATTCCCTGCGCAGCTACAAAGACATCAAGGAGTCCGTGACTCTGATGGGAGCCGACGTGGGCATTCCGCTCCTGAAACGCAAAGCCGTTTCCATCTGGACTTACGCTCAGATTGCCAAGGTGGCGGATTACGGCTGGGGATGGGCCTTCCCCGGGATGCGAATGGTGGCCGGGCCGGTGGAAATCGGAGCGGAATACCGTCACTACGAAAAGCAATTCCTCGGGCAGTTCTACGATTTCGTCTATGAAATCGAACGCGTCCAGCTCTTTCGAGATTCGCTTTTTATCACTAAAGAGAGAACTCTCGAAAACCTCGGCAAAGCTGACGGAGTCTTCACCGACGTCCTGCTCTCGCTGGCCAACCTCGGATACGCCTATTCATGGTACGAAGATATGCAGGGCGACAATTTTCCGTCCGGACGTTCAATTTACATCGAGACCGGCATCTACCCGCCCCCTATCAGCCGACTTCAGCGAGTCGCCGCCTACTATATGCAGCCGCGTGTCCGGAGACTCTTCGAACGCCACACCGAGGGTACGATCTACGGTGGCAAGCTCTTTTTCGCTCTGGCCTCCAACGTCAGCCTCGTCTATGACCACCGCGTCACCTACTATAACGGCGAGAGTCACCGCACAATCCGCGTCGAGACGATGATAACGTTTTAGACGGATTCTCGGTTTCCGTCCGGGGAACATGGAGATAGAAAGAACAAATCCCGAAACCGACTCGGTTTCGGGATTTTCTCGTAGTCGAGCCGATCGAATTCCTACGAACGTTCGGCAGTCTTCAGCAAGTGCGAAAGCAGCGCCGTCATTTTATCGAGGGCCTGCCCGCGATGCGAGACACGATTCTTCTCGGCAAGTGAAAGCTCGGCCAGCGTTCTCCCGTCCCGCAGCACAAACACCGGATCGTAGCCGAATCCTCCGTCGCCTCGCCTCGCCCTCCCAATCGTCCCTTCGAGAACTCCCTCCACACAGTAGAGTCCGTCATCCGTGCGCAGGCAGATCACCGTCCAAAAGGCCGCGGCTCGTTTGCCGTCGGGCACGTCCCGCATCACGTCGAGCAGCTTCCGGCAGTTGGACTCGTAGGTCGCTCCCGGTCCCGAATACCGCGCCGAATACACCCCCGGAGCGCCTCCCAGTGCGGCAACTTCGAGGCCCGTGTCATCGGCCAACGTCCACTGACCCACCACCCGCCAGACTTCCGTGGCCTTCTTGATCGCATTGCCCTCGAGGTCGGGCCGATCTTCAGTCACCTTCGGACAAAAAGGAAAATCCGCGAGACTCTGAAGGGCTAGCGGGAGGGCACTAAGCTTCTCCTGAATCTCGCGGAATTTATCCGGATTGTTGGTGGCGACGACGATGCGTCGAGCCACTATCCGTAAACTTCGGAATTATTACACTTACAGACCTTGACTGACTTTGTGACCAACTTCATCCGGCCTCGCTCGGTAACGAAGGATCGTACCTTCACCGGCTGAAAGACCTCGTCGCAAACCGGGCAATGTGCGCCAATCCCCGCACGCACCTTCTGAACCTTGTCTGCAAATGTTTGTCTTTTTGCCACTTAGATATCCTGTGGTGTTCACAGCGTTCACTAATTCCAAAGGTCTAATGTAAAAAAAATCGTGTACTTTGTCAAGAGGCTCCAAGCTTCTCTATCGAACATCGGCCGGGCACCCAAATCGGGCGGGAGGCAAACTACTCATGCCCTCCCACCACATGATAAAGGTCTTGAGGCAACGTCGTTGGTGAAGTGACGGACTGGCTATCACGCGGGGCTGTGCCGGGCGGCACGGTTTCACTGGCAAGCTGCTGGGGAGCAGTTTCCGTCAGCGAGGGAGTCTCGGTGTTCACGGGAGTCTGTGATCCGGCCATGGAAGGCGCTTCCGTGGATACCGGACTTTCCGCCACCGTAGAGGCGGGATTGTTGGGCGAGACCGCACTTAGATTGAACACGATCACGGAAACCGCAAACGCGG
>JAHJDG010000004.1 GCA_018812265.1 bacterium
ACCGAAGAAATGCTCGCGCGTGTAGTTCCCCGGTTCCACCGTGTATTTCTGATAATCGCCGTCTACCGCATCGTTCATGCGCTGAACGAGCAAGCCATCACGGTCGGCTTCGATCAGCGCGTCCCAGTCGTCTCCCCAGATCACCTTAATCACGTTCCAACCTGCGCCGCGGAACACGCGTTCGAGTTCCTGAATTATCTTGCTGTTGCCTCGTACCGGGCCGTCCAGCCGCTGGAGATTGCAGTTGATGACGAAGATGAGGTTATCGAGTCGCGCCCGTCCCGCCAGAGAGATCGCGCCCAAAGATTCCGGCTCGTCGGTCTCGCCATCGCCGAGGAAACACCACACCTTCTCGCCGCGATCCTCTTTCAGTCCGCGATCTTCGAGATAGCGGTTAAAGCGCGCCTGATAAATCGCCATGATCGGTCCCAGTCCCATCGAGACCGTGGGGAACTCCCAGAAATCGGGCATCAGCCACGGATGCGGATAGGAGGTCAGTCCGCCGGGAGTCAAGTCGCGGCGGAAGAGATCGAGATTATGCTCATCGAACCGTCCTTCGAGAAACGCGCGGGCGTAGATCCCCGGCGAGGCGTGACCCTGAAAATAGATCAGATCGCCCCGCGAGGGATCGTCTTTACCCCGGAAAAAGTGATTGAATCCGATCTCATAGAGCGTGGCCGCCGACGCGTAAGTCGAGATGTGGCCGCCGATCGCTCCGTCCCGCCGATTGGCCCGCACCACCATCGCCATCGCGTTCCAGCGGATGAGGCTCTTAATCTGGCGCTCGATCTGGCGATCCCCGGGAAACGGCGGCTGCTGCGAGCGCGGGATCGTGTTCAAGTACGGCGTGTTCAGCGTCATCACCACCGGCACCCCGCGCTCGACCGCGTGACGGCGGAGCGTTCGCAGTAGATGTGCCGCCCGCGCGATGCCGCCGTGACGGATGACGTAATCGTAGGAATCAAACCACTCGCGCAGTTCCTCCGCATCCACATCGGTAGAATCTGCCGGTAGCTTGGTTCCGTCGCTCAGAACTGTATCATACATGATCGGTAAATCATCCTCTGTTTACTGCAATCTAAATCCGAGCCCTCCTCGAATTGTCCTTGTAGGGGAAATATAACCATCCCTCCTGCCAACTTCAATCGGCCCTCGGCGGTCAGGTTCTCCCTTGCACGCGACGAAGTGGCCGATGTTTCCTGAAATCGCTCGAAAAGCCTCTCTTTTGCCGCTTTTCTGTCTAAGCAATGCCAATAATAACAATTATATAAACGATCTCCCTGCAGGCCGTTGACATTCACGCCAAGTCTCAACATCTTGGGCTACTATTATGACGCAACGATTTCGGGAGTCATCAGATGAAGATGCGAAAGCTGGGATTGAGCGGCCCGACCGTCTCGGTTCAGGGCCTCGGTTGTATGGGAATGTCGGAGTTCTACGGGCCGCGGAATGACGAGGAGTCCATCCGTGTGATTCATCGTGCACTCGATTTAGGAGTCAACTTTCTCGACACCGCCGACATGTACGGTTGCGGTCACAACGAAGAGCTCGTCGGCAAGGCACTCAAGGGCCGTCGTAACAAAGTTATTCTGGCTACCAAATTCGGCAACATCCGCGGACCCAATGGGGAGTTCCTCGGAGTGAGCGGCAAACCCGACTACGTTCAGAAAGCCTGCGAGGCCAGCCTTAAGCGCTTGGGCGTGGACGTGATTGATCTCTATTATCAGCATCGGGTGGACCTCGAAACTCCCATAGAGGAGACCGTGGGAGCAATGTCCCGTCTGGTGGAACAGGGCAAGGTTCGCTGGCTGGGACTCTCCGAAGCGGCTCCACAGACGATCCGCCGCGCCTATGCGGTCTATCCCGTCACCGCACTGCAGACTGAATATTCGCTCTGGGAACGCGTTGTCGAGAGCGAAATCCTTCCCGCCTGCCGCAAGCTGGGGATCGGTTTCGTTGCTTACAGTCCGCTCGGCCGCGGATTCCTGTCCGGCAAAATCAAAGACCTCTCCTCGCCCGCCGAGGGAGATCTGCGCGGTCGCTTTCCCCGTTTTCAGGGGGAGAATCTCGCGCACAATCTGAAGTGGCTCGCGCGCGTGGAAGAAATAGCCGTGAAAAAGAAGTGCACTCCCGCACAGCTTGCTCTGGCTTGGCTGTTCGCGCAGGGCGAGTACATCGTTACTATCCCCGGCACCAAACGGATCAAGTACCTCGAGGAGAACGTGGCCGCAGATGGTGTCACTCTCACATCCGAAGACGTCGCGCGTTTGAATGAAATCGCCCCACCCGGAGTGGCAGCCGGCGAACGCTATCACCCGCAGGGCATGACTTCCCTCAACCGCTGAAGGCTCGACCATGCGAAACTGCATCCGTCTGGCTCTCATCTTCCTTTCGTGCGCGGCTTTCGCCCTCGGCCCGCCGTCATTCGTTCCCAACCTCGGGCAGTGGGAGGGGGAGTTTGCGTTTCGCTGTCAGGCGGGCGGGGGGACGTACTTTGTTACGTCGTCGGGGATGGTGATGAAGTTCACTGTGAGGGATGAGGGCGGAGGGATGAGGGATGAACACCGGACTTCATTTCCCTCCACTTTGTGGGGGGACGGAAGGGGGGAAACCGAGCCGGGGTCGGTGCGAGGCCACGTGCTGCGGCTGAATTTCGTGAATGGCGATCCGTGTCCTGAGTTGGTGGGGGAGGGTCGGATATCCAGCTATTCCAACTACTTCCTGAGCTCGGATTCCACGAAGTGGCGGGGTCGGGTGCCGCACTATGAAAAGGTGATTGCCAAGGAGGTCTGGCCGGGGGTGGACGTGGAGTTTCGGCCCTGTGCGGAAGGGGTGGAGACGCTGTTTCGGGTGGGGCCGGGCGGAGACTTGTCGCGGATCGTATTGGAATATGAAGGTTTGGAGGCTCCGTTGCGGGTGGATGGCGGGGGCAATCTGGTCTTGTCAACGAGCCTCGGGGACCTCCATGAGAAAGCCCCCTTTGCCTATCAGGTCGAGGGAAGATTGCAGAAAAGCGTGCCCGTTCAGTTCCGCCTGTTGTCCGAAAGTCGCTATGGGTTCACCTGCGAGGGAGCTGATCCACGCCGCGAGCTGGTGATTGATCCCTTGGTGTACGGAAGCTTTCTGGGAGGCGAGGGGCCGGATCTTGTGCTTGATTTGGCTGTGAGCGGGGATGGTTGCCTAATCATAGGGGGAAAGACCGAGGCAGATGACTTCCCGGTGACTCCGGGGGCCTATCAGACCGAGACAGAGGCACCGTGTGCATTTGTCTGCAGGCTTGCACCGGGGGGAGACTCGTTAGTGTTTTCCACCTACTTCGGAGAGATGACACGTACCTATGCGGTGGGGGCTGATACCAATGGTTGCGTGTACGCAGGGGGGGGCGGAGCGGCCGGCCGTGCCGTTGACTCCGGACGCTTGGGATACAGTGTATTCAGGCAGCCGGGAGGGCTGGCTGGCCCGTTTCAGTGCCGATGGGGCCGAGTTGCAATACAGTACCTATCTGGGAGGGGCTGCGATTGACATCGTCCACGATTTGGGGCTTGACTCCGCTGGGATTTTGTATCTCTGCGGTCAGACGAATTCCACTGATTTCTGGGTAAGTCCCAATGCTCTCTTTCCTGAGCGAGTGGCCACCAGCGGATTTTTGGTGAGTTTCAATCCCGATCTCCGCTTATTTGTCTATTCCACCTTCATCCCGTCGGATCAGTGGGCGATTGCCCGAGAAATTGACGTAGTGAGTCCGGGCCGACTGTGGGTATCGGGAGAAGTCAGCGACGTGGCGACCTTTCCGACAACTGACGATGCCTTACAGCCGAGAGGTGGGGGCTTCGATGATGGATTTTTTTCGTTGTGGGATCTGAGCGAGAACCAGCTCGTGTATAGCTCATTTTTGTGAGGAAGCTATGTTGACTATCTGGAAGGTCTGATGGTATGGGATTCGGAACGGGTGATCGTTACGGGAACTTCCTACTCGGACGATTTCCCCCTGACTCCGGCGGCCTATGACACCAGCCTGACGGGGGGATCCGATGCGTTCGTCAGCATAGTGCATCTACCGGGAACACTGGAGTACTCGACGCTTTTGGGCGGTAGTGGAGCCGACGAAGCCAAAGGAGTGGCCGTCGCCAACAACAGCATCGTTGTTCTCGGCAACCTGACCACGAGTTATGATTTTCCGGTGACGCCGGGAGCCTATGACACTCTGATCAACAACGATGGTCAGCCTTCGCAGACGTCAGACTTGTTTCTTGTTCGGATGGACCGCTCACTTTCGACGGTGTTGTATGGGACATTCTTCGGCGGGTGGGGAAACGATGAGGGTAACACGGCGTATTTCGTGCATCCGGACACGGTGTGGTTCGGGGGCCGGACCAGCTCGGGAGATTTGCCGACTACGCCCAATGCAATTCAGCCGCTGCCGGGCGGGATCGGCGACGGCTGGTTCGCCTGCTTCGCTCTACCGCCTGTAGATACAACGTTCGTCACGACCTCACCCTTCCTTCCCAGTGAATTCACGTTTTCCGTCTATCCCAATCCATTCAATCCGACGGCGACGTTGTTGTTCACGTTGTCCCAATCGTCAGTTGTGGATCTTCATATTTACAATCTGCTCGGTCAAGAGGTCTATGCTGCCGGTTTGGGTCGTCTTTCTGCAGGAGAGCATCGGCACGTCTTCGATGCTTCCGATCTTCCTTCGGGAGTGTACTTCGCCGGGCTTTCGGCAGGGGGAATGACGAAAACACGGAAGCTCATCGTACTCAAATAATCCCCCCCTTGATCCCCCCACGAAGTGGGGGGAGACGAAGGTCTGCTTTTCGGATTTTCAGTTTTTCAGCTTTTCTTCACTCCCCCCTACCCCCCCCCCCGAAAACGGAGGGGAGAAGGGATTCTGCTTGGCGAAGAGAATAGCCATAGATATTGCATACGTTACCGTGGCTTCAGGGAAGATAGCCCATGAAATACGATGAGAACCGTGGCTGAACAGGGTAATCTTGACTTTTCCCGATGGAAGTGGTAAATTATTGTTTTCCGTAACAGAGGTCTTGTAGAACCTTATGCGACTTGCCATCCTCACGAGCGGCGGGGACTGCCCCGGCCTGAATGCCGTCATCCGCGCCGTCGTCCGCACCGCCACCGACCGCTACGGCTGGGAATGCGTCGGGATCAAACACGGCTGGAAGGGACTCGCAACCGGCGAAATGATTCCGCTGCCCGCCCGGGCCGTGTCGGGGATTCTGTACCGGGGCGGGACGATCCTCGGAACGGCCCGCTTCAATCCCATGAAAGACAAGGAGACCACCGCGCGGATCCTCGAGAATCTGGTCCTCCACCAAATCGGCGCGGTGATCGTGGTGGGGGGAGACGGAACCCTGCGGGCCAGTCACGAAGTCGCGCAACTGGGGGTGAATGTCGTCGGCGTGCCCAAGACGATTGACAACGACATCGCCGCCACCGACGTGACGTTCGGTTTCCACACCGCCGTGCAGATCGTCACCGATGCCATTGACCGCCTGCACTCCACCGCCGAGTCCCACAATCGGATCATGATTCTCGAAACGATGGGCCGCAACACCGGTTGGATCGCCCTCGCGGCGGGACTGGCGGGCGGAGCCGATCTGATCCTGATTCCCGAAAGGCCGTTCAGCTACGAGAAAATCTGCGATATGCTGGCCAAACGCCACGAGCGCAAGTCGTTTTCCATCGTGGTGGTAGCGGAGGGAGCCTATCCCGAAGGCGGCAAACCGCTCGACATCGGCGCGCTCGACGAGTTCGGGCGACCGCGTCTGGGAGGAATCGGCTATGAAGTCGCGCATGAAATCCAAACCCGCACCAAGATCGAATCGCGGGTGACGGTCTTAGGCTACGTGCAGCGGGGCGGCACACCGGTGGCCTACGACCGAATCTTGGCGACGCGCTTCGGAGTGGCGGCGGTGGAAGCGGCCCACGACAAGAAATTCGATTGCTTCATCGCGCTGAAAGGCGAGGACCTCGTTCCCGTTTCCATTGCCGAAGGCACGGGCAAGACGAAAATGGCCGACGAGAAGCTGTTTGAAGTAGCGAGTTTGTTTTTCGGGTGATTGATTCGCCGGGCAGACACGACCGGCTACTGAGACGAAAAAAATCAACAGAGTATCCATTCATGTCAAAGCGAACCATCTTTCACGCACTTCTGCTGACGGCCCTGCTTGCGGGATTTTCGGGAAGCGCGCTGGCCCAATGGACTGTGGAATGCACGTCACCAGGCTACCCATATTACATCGAGCTTGGCGAGATCGAGTTGAGTGAGAGCCAATCTTTCCACTGGTATACTTTAGACTCAAACGCAATCAGGGTGTTTTCTTCCCCTTGCGCAACAACACCACAATACACCTATGCCTTCACACCACAAGAACGCTTGGCATATAGTAGGTCTATCAGAAGTGTAATGGTAGACCTGACGCAGGACGGGATATTCGAATTGGAGCTAACCGCGTACTACACTGGTCCCGAGTATCGGGGGACGACCAAGATACTCGATATCACGACGGGCAATGCTCTCTTGTTGTTGGATGATCCCAATTTGAGCTGTTATTTGTGGGAAGTTGTGGACTATGATCAGGACGGAATACTCGAATGCATTTTCTCTGCTTCTGATGAAATTGACGATACTCACGGCTGGATCGTCTACAACACCGGTGTATCGGGGAACGTTTCCGAATCACCGGCCGGGCGACGCGACTTCCACCTCCGGCAGAACTACCCCAATCCGTTCAATCCCAGCACGCGCATCGAGTATTCCCTGAGCGCACCGGGACAGGTGGAACTGGAGATTTTCAATTCGCTTGGTCAGAAGGTCTCCAGCCTCGTCAACGCCTGGCAACCGCCCGGCACTCACACTGCGGTATGGAACAGCGGAACGGACGGAAAGGCGCTTTCATCGGGGTCCTACTTCTATCAACTGAATGTGGACGGGAAACCATCCGACGCGCGCAAGATGATCCTGCTAAAATAACACAACCGGAGAGATTTCATGCCCTCTTTCGATGATGAATTGCCGCAGTTTGTCGGTGAAGTGGCCGAGTGTTTCGACTGGGAAGACTTCGGGGATAACGACGTGGAACTCGACATCCTCGAAAGCGACGACGTTCCCTATCCCTACTGCGACGTCGTGCGCGATGACACCGGCGAAGCGTTTCGGATGTTCGTCACCGCCCAGCCGCTCGACTTGAATCTGGCGCTGCCCGATCATTTCCTGCTGTTCCAGAATCTGGAAGGCGAATTCGAGGAGCAGGACGTGGAGGCGGTTCTCTGCTGGCGGGCGGCGGGCGAAGAAGACTTCTGGTATGTTCATCGCACCGAAGACGGCGAAATCGGCCTCTTCCACTCCGACCTCAGCCTCGATGAAGAGTTTGAGGATGAGGAAGAGGGGGAAGAAGAAAAGGGAGCGCAAGCGGGTAGTTGGTAGCGGATATCGAGGTTTGTGTATCACTGGATCAAACGATCATCTGAACTGAAATACGGGAGAACACGCACATGGCCATTCGCATTGCCATCAACGGATTCGGCCGCATCGGGCGGCTGGTGTATCGCGGATTGTATAAAGACGCGCGCTTCGACGTGGTGGTGGTGAACGACATCACCGACGCGAAGACTCTGGCGCACCTGCTGAAATACGACACGACCCACGGCCGCTTCCCCGACAAAGTGGAACTGATGGAAGGCGGTTTCAAGGTGGCGGGCAAGGACGAATTGAAAGTGCTGGCCGAGAAGGACCCGACCAAACTGCCGTGGAAAGCGATGAAGATTGACATCGTGGTCGAGTCCACCGGAGCCAAGTCCTTCCGCGACCGCAAAGGGATTCAGCAACACGTTGACGCGGGCGCGAAGAAAGTGCTCTTGACAGTGCCCTCGAAGGACGAAATTGACGCGACCATCGTGTTCGGCGTCAACGATCACGAGATCAAGCCCGAGCACAAACTGGTTTCCAACGCCTCGTGCACGACCAATTGCGTGGCTCCGATGGCCAAGATTCTGTATGACAACTTCGGCCTCGAGTATGGTTTCATGACCACCGTTCACGCCTTTACGAACGATCAGAACGTGCTCGACGCGCCCCATTCCGATCTGCGCCGCGCCCGCACCGCCGCCGACAGCATCATTCCCACCACCACCGGCGCGGCCCGTACGGTGGGCAAGATCATCAAGGAACTCAAGGGCAAGCTCGACGGCTGCGCGCTGCGCGTGCCGGTGATTGACGGCTCGATCACCGACCTCGTGGCGCTCGTGCAGAAGGATGTGACCGTCGAGGCCGTGAACGCCGCCTTCAAGAAGGCGGCCGACGGCCCGATGAAGGGCGTGCTGGAGTACACGGAAGACGAGATCGTTTCCAGCGACATCATCGGCAATCCGCATTCGTGCATTTTCGATTCGAAGAGCACGATGACGCTCGGCCCCCGCCTGGTGAAAATCTTCGGCTGGTACGACAACGAGTGGGGCTACTCGATGCGCTGCGTGGACCTGCTTCATAAGATGCAAGCCGGACTGTAATCGGCGGATGAAGCCATGAACGAGCCGGATCAGACGAGACTGGGCAGCGGGGAACTGCTGGCCGGAGCGCTGGCGGGCGTGGGACTCGAAGATACTCCCCAGAACCGCGAGCGCTACCGCTTCCTTTCCTACCAGATCGAAAAGCAGTTCAACAACCTGCGCGTGAGTGCCACCGAGACGGAGGTCCTCCGCGCGCTGAAGGACGGCGAGGAGCATATTCGCAGTCTCCTCCAGTCGGCTAAAACCTTCGAGGCCAGTGTGGGACGGCGCGCGGCGGTCCTGTTGCGCTTGCTTCAGGACGTCCGCAAGGGCGAGTTTGATGCCCCGTGGTCCACGGTCAGCGCCGTGACGGCGGCTCTCTGCTATCTGTTGAGTGAGGCCGACGTGGTGCCGGATGCGCTTCCCGTGGTGGGCATGTTCGATGATCTGCTGGTCGTTCTCTTGTGCGCAGTGCTCATCCGTCCCGATCTCGAACGTTATGCGAAGGAGAAGGCAATCAACCTTCACGAAATCGGATTGTAGACTGGAGGGAATATCCCCAAAGCGAAGAAGGGCCGCGGTTCGCCGCGAGCCAAAGGTCAAGCGATTTCCGGCGACGCCCGCAAACGGCGCAAGCCCGAAGAGGATCCCGAGTATCAGGCGGCGCGCATCGCCCTCGGCAGAATCTGGGATGAATCGGGTCTGGGCGGCGGGCAGTCGTTTGCGGTGATTGCGCAGAATATCGAAGATCGCTTTGCGCAGTCCATCAAACGCATCACCGCCAATGATATTGCCTATGTGATCGGAACGCGCGGCGACCGCTGCATTCGCTGGTTCCAGAAGACTACTCCCGAGTGGGCGCAGGCTCTGGTGCCGCAACTCAAGCTACTGCTGGCGATGCTCCGCGACACGATGGCCGGCAAGTTCGATCTTTCGTGGAAGGACATGGCCGCCGTCACGTCCACGTTCTTATATATCGGAAATCCGTTCGACGTGCTTCCCAACACGCTTCCCGAAGTGGGGCACCTCGATGATGCACTGGTGGTCGCCCTCTGCGTGTCCACGGTTCGCAAGGATCTGCGACGGTACGCGCACGGCAAAGGTTTGGAACTGGATGAACTCGAAATCGCGGTAACACCGGCGTCTTCCGGATCGGCATAATCCTTCAGCGGGGAGGGTTCGGATCATGAACGGCAGGAACAGGCAAAGGGATGTTATTTTCGCGGCAGCCATGACCGCAGCCTTGGTTGGGCTGCTCGGTACGTGCGGGTCCGCCTTCGGGCAGATTGCATTTGCTCCGCCTCCGATGGCGCAGATCCAGACCCTCGGCGATCAGAAATACTTCTCGGGAGAAGTATACCTCGCGTCGCATGCGGATACGGCTCAACTCGTGCCGCTCGGTTTCGTGCGTTTCGAGTTTCAGGGCCGCTCCGTGCGGACGGTGAAATATGCCGTACTCTGGCCGATGGATGCGGATTTGAGCGATCTTCCGCCCTCCGTCAGCGGATTGGTCTATGACGAGTTCGTGATCACCGAATGGCCGCCGGACCTGATCGCCGACATGTCCGATGACATGACGGAGGACGAATCCGATGTGACTCGTCGGAGCGCTCCTCGAGATTATCGAGAGCGAAGCCGCGGCGAACAGAACTCTCGTGCAATTGCGGAGTATCGGATTGTGGGGGACTATTTCGTGCTGCCGGATGGGCGGTGGATTCCCATTCGGTCCGTGTGGGGCGACCTGACGGTTGGTACGCGAAAGGATGAACGGAAGCGCGAATCCGGGGAGTTCGACCGCGATGATCTGGCTCGCAAGGGGACCTTCATAACCTCGCCTTCCGGCAAGTATCCGTTTCGCAAGGTGACGGACGTGGGCTGGAAGGATCCCGATTTGACCGGCAATTTCCGCGTCATGCCGGTGGAAAAGGGTGTGTTCCACAAGCCGCAGAACGTCGGCCGGCGCGATTCGAAAACCTGCGGCAACTTCCAGATCACGCCGCACTCGACCCTGAAAGACTGCGGCATCGGCTCGACGAATTGGTATCGGAAACCCTCCGGCACGGGCAGTTTCGGTTTCGGCCCGTCGAACTACCAGCCCCGCGACGGCTATTTCGGCGTCGGCTATCGCAGCTTCCCCGTGAGTTATCCCTCGCAGTACCGCCCTTCGATCCGCACCCCCGACAGCCGCGGGCGGAGATAAATACTTGATACTCGCCGCGGCAGGGCTCTTCTCTCTTGCCCTGCCGCGGCGAGTAATCTTGATGTCACAATTTGTGACCGCAAGATAGGCCTGCATCCATGCACCAGATCATTCCAGTTGAGCGCATAGAAAACCGAATTATCGTCCTGCGCGGCGAGAGAGTGATGCTTGACCGGGACTTGGCGGAACTGTATGGCGTTCCTACAAGGACTCTAAACCAAGCTGTAACAAGGAATTCTGACCGGTTTCCTCCGGATTTTATGTTTGTCCTGACCGAGGAGGAGTTCGAGAATTTGCGATCACAAATTGTGATCGCAAATTGGGGCATGGTGCGTTTTCCTCCCCGCGCCTTCACCGAACAGGGCGTGGCGATGCTGTCGAGCGTGTTGCGCAGTAAGCAGGCGGTGCAGGTAAACATTCTCATCATGCGGGCGTTCGTGAAAATGCGCGAGATGCTCGCCTCCCATAAGGAACTCTCTCGCAAACTGAATGATCTGGAACAGAAATACGACGCGCAGTTCAGAGTTGTGTTCGATGCCATCCGCCAGCTCATGGAACCGCCGCCCGCCGCCAAGAAGGAATTCGGCTTTCAGATGGGAAAAGCCAAGAACGGAGCGACGAGGACGAAAGCTCGGAAGAAATCCTGATTTCTGGAGTGACTGCCAATGTAGACTTTTTCGCCAGAATATCCGTAAGCTGCGCGCGGCCGTGCGACAGTCGTTTTTTGGTCTGCAGTCTCTGACCGACTAAACATGAATAAGGAAAGGGTAGAGAAGGCTCCTCAGAAACCGCTGGATAAGGGTTCACGTTTCGAGCAACTCCTTGCGCAGATCGTTTCCGTTCCACTCCTTGCGGAGTTTGTACACGTCAATCCCCACTTTTCCAGGAATCAAGGGGCAACAAGCCGAGAATTATGCGACGTTCTAATAGAGGACGGCGAGTTTGCCGTCCCGCTCCAGTTGAAGACATCGCTTGTGCGCGGGTGGGCTGATCCGCTACGGGGTCGCAAATGGGTAACGAAAAAGCTTCGAGAGGCTCGGAATCAAGCCGTTGGTGCGTACCGTAGCCTCTGCGGCTGTGAAATCAACAGCAATCATCCGATCAGAGGAAATGTCTGTTACGCGGCGGGGATGCTTAAATGCGAGCATATGATTGTTGTGGTAACGTGTAATGGGCTCGAATGTGCAGTGCCAAACGAAGTGTCTTCGAGAGGACCGAATGCGACAACAATTCACTATTTTGATTTTAACGATTTCTTGAGTTTGTGCGATATTGTTAAAACCCTACCAGACCTATATATTTATCTGAACGAACGGGGAAAACTGGCAGCATGGGGGAGACCACTACTGACAAGGGAATGTGATTTGTACGCATACTACCTGACGCATGCAGGACGCCTTGATTCCACGATAGTTGCCTCCGACCTCATTGGTGAGTGGGATAGACTTACCTCCCAGAATTATCGCGAATATGTAGAGATGATAGAGGCTTACAAAGAGACAAAAGTTTTCACCTTGTTGATAGAAGAAGTAAGGAGATGCGTTACTGATTTTTCCGATTACAAACCAGGTTTGGCTGGAGAACTGGCGTTATCTCAACAACAAATAAACTTCTTAGTGGCACGTAAACTGAATGCCTTACGGCTAATCGAAAGACGAGAGTTCTGTAAACGCATGCGCGATAAAATGACTTTGGCTGATGCAAGCTCGATAGGATTCAATTTTTTTGCTGCATTTAATGATTCGCGAGATTCGGCAATACTATTTCTTGCAAGTCGTGAACCAAGAGACAAACGGAGAAAGTGTCTTGAAACGCTAATGGTTTACCTGAGTGTTACCCAGCATCTTTCGGAGGTAGTAGGTGTAGCTACCGAAAACCTTAGCGTTGATGGGGGGCGTTCGTGTGATTTTGCCATTTACAATCCAGCGACCGCTGAGAACCATGATCCAGATGATGTGAAGCTTTGCCAAAGGCTGTTCAAGGATATCGAAGTTGTTCGACTCAATGTGTTTCCGGGACAAAGTCGCCGGATCATTAACCCATAAAGGACCATGAACAAACTCACTCTCGACGACGTTGACCTGAGCGGCAAGCGCGTACTCGTGCGCGTGGACTTCAATGTGCCGCTCGATGAAGGCAAGGTCACGGACGACACGCGCATTCGCGAAAGCCTGCCCACGATCAAGAAAATCATCGCGGCGGGCGGCAAGTGCATCCTCATGAGCCACCTCGGCCGGCCCAAGGGCAAGCGGGCGATGGAGTACAGCCTGAATCCCGCCGCGAAACGGCTCTCGGAACTCATCAAACAGCCCGTCATCATGGCTCCCGACTGCATCGGCGATGAAGTCGAGCGCGTGTTGAAAAAAATGGAGCCGGGGCAGGTGATGATGCTCGAAAACGTGCGCTTCTATGCCGAAGAGGAGAAGAACGATCCCGACTTCGCGCAGAAGCTCGCACGCTTGGGAGACGTGTACGTCAACGACGCCTTCGGCAGCGCCCACCGCGCCCACGCCTCGACGGAAGGAGTCACGCAGTTCATCAAGCCCGCCGTGGCCGGATACCTGATGCAGAAAGAGCTCAAGTATCTCGGACAAGCATTGAAGAGCCCCGCGCGGCCGTTCGTGGCGGTCTTGGGCGGATCGAAAATCTCGGGCAAAATTGACGTCATCGAGCATCTCTTCGGCAAGGTGGATACGATTCTCATTGGCGGCGGCATGGCCTACACGTTCTTCAAGGCGCAGGGTCTGGAAATCGGCGAGTCCATCGTGGAAATGGACAAAGTGGACCTCGCGCACGCGCTCTTGAAACGCGCCGAAGAGAGCCAGACCAAGCTCGTCCTCCCGCCCGATTCGCGGGTGGCCGAAGAACTGAAGAGCGACGTGGCTACGGAAATCCGCAAGAACGACGCGCTCCATGAAACCGACACCGCCGGTGACATCGGTCCTGAATCCGAGAAGCTATACGCGGAAATCATTCGCAAGGCCAAGACGGTGGTCTGGAACGGGCCGATGGGAGTCTTCGAGATTGACGAGTTCGCCGCCGGAACCAAAGCCGTCGCTCTTGCCCTCGCGGATGCAACCAAAGCTGGAGCGGTGACGGTGGTCGGCGGCGGCGATTCGGCGGCGGCGGTCAAGAAATTCGGCCTCGAAAATCAGGTCTCCCACGTCTCGACCGGCGGCGGGGCCAGCCTCGAATTCCTCGAGGGCAGGGTCCTCCCCGGTGTAGCGGCGCTGACCGACAAGTAACCTTCCGGGGCGAATCCAGCAGCCTCGCCCCAACAACCTAATACATTGTAGCCATGATACTTGCAGCCAACTGGAAAATGCACAAGTCGGCCGAGGAGGCCACTCAGTTCATCAAGGCCTATTGCCTCGGCTTGGAAGAGTGGGTCATTCCCACAGTGATTCTGGCCCCCTTCACGGCCCTTCATGCGGTCGGTGAGGCTTGCCGGGCCACCGGAGTCCCGCGCCAGAGACTTGCATGGGGCGCTCAAAATATGTATTTTGAGGTTTCTGGAGCCTTTACGGGCGAGATCGCCGCTCCCATGCTGCTCGAACACGGCTGCCGCTATGTTCTTTGTGGACATAGCGAGCGGCGGCACGTCTTCGGCGAGTCCGATGAGCTGATCGGTAAAAAAATGGCTCGCGCGATCGAGGCGGGGATGACGCCGATTTTCTGCGTCGGCGAAACCCTCCCCGAACGCGAGGAGGGCAATCTCGAAACGGTGCTGATCCGTCAAATCGAGGGCGGCCTTTCCGGAGTGAAGGAGGTAGACCTCGGCAAGGTGGTCGTAGCCTATGAACCGGTGTGGGCCATCGGAACGGGAGTCGTAGCCACCCCCGAACAGGCTCAGGAAGCGCACGCTCTCGTCCGCCAGAAGCTGGCCGCTCGATTCGGCCACGCCGGAAAGAAAGTGCCGATCCTCTATGGCGGCAGCGTCAAGCCCGACAACATCTTTTCGCTGGCTTCGCTGCCCGACATTGATGGAGCGCTGGTCGGCGGAGCCAGCCTGAAAGTGGAAAGCCTGCTGGCGCTGCACGACGAGTGCGTGAAGGCGGCCAAGGAGAAAAAGGAAGCGTAGAAATTTCGGAACGGTTTTTTCGCTCCTCTGGAACGTGATCGAAACAAAAACAATCAACCTATAGATTCTCGATGCTCTACGGAATCCTCATTGCTCTTCAGCTCGTCATTTCGGTTTTGATGGTGGTGGCCATTCTGATGCAGAGTTCGAAGGGCGGCGGCCTGGCCGGAATCGCCGGCGGCGCGCTGGCTTCGTCGGTTTTCGGCGGACGCGCCACGGCCACGTTTCTCTCGAAGGCCACCACTGTTCTGGCCGCCTTGTTCATGTTGAATTGTCTATCCATGGCGGTGATCTCGGCCCATCGCGAGAGCACGACTTCGGTGACTCAGCAAGCCGTTTCGCAGGAACAGCCGGTCAGTCCCGTTCCCAGCCTGCCGGCGACGGGCGGAATGGAGACGGATCCCGCCCCCGCGATGCCGGAACAGGAACAGCCATAAACACGAAATGAGAAATGAGAAACCAGAAATCCGAATCCCTTTCTCATTTCTGATTTCCGATTTCTAATTTTCTTGGTCCTCGCCCGAGTGGTGAAATTGGTAGACACACTATCTTGAGGGGGTAGCGCCGAGAGGCATCCCGGTTCGAATCCGGGCTCGGGCACAAATAATGCGGGCGGTCCTCTGGGGCCGCCCGATCTCTATTGCGGCGGCAGGAACACATCCTGCCGCCGTTCGGTGTTTTAGTTCCCTGAAAGGCAGCGGCATGATCCACTTTCTCCATTTCTGGGAGAGTCATTTTAACCCGCTTGCGAGCTTGACATTCGACACCTGGTGTGGCTTTCTTTATTATATCGCAATCGAACGTTGGACTGGCTCGTCGCAGTACCGGATTGCCTCGTGTTCCTTGTGCCTTGTTTCACGAACGATGCGGAGGTTTCTGTGAATTCTCGAATGTTCATTGTTCTTTGCCTTACACTGTTTGTCCTGATCCCGGGGAGCGTACCTGCCGCTCCGCCTTCGAACATGTTTTCGGTGCATGAATCCTCTTCCAGCCCCACGCGATCAGGCAATGTCGCACTGGACGACCGCGATCCTTGCGAAGTCCCTTGCCAGCCGGGCGACATGATCGAATGCCCGGAAGTCCCCAGTCCCTTCCATTATGTCGAGGACTGTGACGGCGGCTGCCATCGAACCCCCCCGGTTTTTTTCCACATCGAGTTCGATTGGCCGGTGTGCGGGGTGGGATTCACCTACGAATGTGATGGCGTGACTCCTTGCCGCGACACCGATTGGTTAGAGTTTTTCCTTCCCGAGTATGCGACAGTTGAAATGGAGATCGAGGCCGAGTTCCCGGTGTTGTTTGCGATCATGGACTATCAGCCGTGCGACTCCTTCGAGGCTATCGTTTATGCAGAACAGGAAAACGTCTGCTTGCTTTCGGTGATCGCTACCCCTTGTCTCCCGCCCGGTTCCTACGTCGCGTATGTTGCACCGTTGTACTTCTCCGGTGTACCCGTGCCTCTGACGTACCGAACCACGATCCATTATCAGCCTTGTCCGCCGCCTTGCGCGGGCACGATCCAGCTCGACACTCATGAACTGCTCCTGTCGCCCACATATATCGGGAGCATGGCGAGTGCATCAGTGATGGTAACGAATGCGGGAGTGGAAAATCTCTGTATAGACTCCGTGACCACCACCGGACACGTTTGGCAGGCTTCGCCGTCGAGCTTCACGCTCCAGCCCGGCTTGGAACAATCCGTCCAGATTGATTTCCTGCCGACCTTCGAGCATGATTTTGAGGGAACGATTGAGTTCTTTTCCTCCGATCCCGCAAAGCCGCGCGACAGTATAACCGTATCGGGCACCGGCTGCCATCCGGTGGTGATGCCGCTGCCACCGATCCTCCGCGAGGCGGCTTCGCCGCACGACATCTACTACATGATGCCGTGGGACTTGAACGGCCGAAGTACGGAGTATGCAATCGAGTTCTCACCTAACGGCTTTGTCACTTCGGAGTATGTTCATCTCTACGGCCACGCCGAACTCGAACCGGTTTGGGCTACCGCCCGCGAGTGGGGTAAAGAAGGATTCGGAGTGATCACCGATCTTGAGCCGGAGACGGCGTATAGCGTGCGGCTGCACGCCCGCGACTGTGCGGGAGCCGAGATGGTAGGGCTTCCGTCTCTCTTGAGCACCGCTCCCCCGCTCCCGCTCGATATCGTTCCCGAGCTGACGATTCTGGTGGTGAATCCCGACACTGTGGAACTGAACTGGAACCCGGCGATCCAGGACACGGCCGGCGATCCTCTTCTCAATTACGGTTTCCTCGTTTACATCGGCAGCGAGTACGGCTTCGTGGACAGCATTGTCGGATGGACGACGGAAGGCACGCTCCGGGTACCGGTCGGCGAGATCGAAGCCGGATTTCTTCACGTTGAGCCGGTGCTGGCGGGTGTTCATGATCTGCCCAGTCCGTTTATCTCGTGGCCGCCGGATGGAGCAAAGGTCTGCGGTCTGAACAGCATTCTTATCCAAGATCACGTGCACAAGTTCCAGTGGGACTCGTTCCGCGTCGAGATTGATTCGGCGGGACTTCCCGCGCTGCTCGGATCGAGTTGGGACAATCCGTGGTCGTTTGCCGGGAACGATATGGCGGTAGCCGACTTTGACGACCATGATCCCGGCCCTCACACGCTCACGGCTACCGTGGTGGACTTGCAGGGCCGATCGTGGGTTACGACTTCGATGATTGAAATCGTACCGGCGCCGTTTGCCACGTACCAAGCGAGTTACGACAGCCTGCGTCATGTGTTCACATTGGACACGATTGCCCCGTTTGTTTGTCCCGGACCCGTTGCCGAAATATACTGGCCGCTCTCCACTGGTTCCGAGCGCTATGGCGGCTCGGTGCAGTTCGAGTGGAAACCGGAATGGGACTCGATGACGGTGGTCAAGCCGTTTGCCATTCCCGTGGACAAGATCGAGACAACCGAGGACGATCAGCCGATCAATCCCGAGGATCCGGTGGTCGGTGTTGTTCCGGATCCGCAAGAACCCGAACAACCCGAGGATCAAATCGGCTGGTGCTGCGTATCGCTCACGGTAATCCCCGGTCAACCCTACTTTCACTGTCCCAAAGGCCAGGGCCCCGTCAAGGTTGGCCTGCCGTTCAAGGTGAAAGTAAAGTGGAAAGCGGAGAAGAACGTCGGCGCGTACTCACACGGACAGGAAGCGAAAGGCACGCGAACAACCACCTTTGGTGAGTGCCGGGTTCCGGGGCCGACCTTCACTCCAACCAGCGGCCCGAACGTACCGGGAGTCAGCGTCAAGCACAAGCGCAAAAACGGCGTGGATTACCCCATGGATTCCACGCAATACGGCGATGATGACTACACTCGGGCCCGTAAGGACGAAAAGATGCGAACCAGCATCAAGAACCTCACCACCGAGTGGACGGATTTTCCCAGGGACTCCGTAACTAACAAACCCAATGGGCTTTCCGTGCGACTGCAGGGCCGCAGCGAGTTTAAGGCGTGGGCGCGAACCCGTTGTCCCGGCACACAGCCCAGCGCCTGCTGCAAGCTCTTCAATATTGACTGGGATGTTGTCTGTTGCCGGAACGGAGATAAGATCACCACCGGCGGCAGCTACAGTATGCCCCATATGTACAACGTGCGCAACTGTCCCGGCGAATGACGGAGATGCCTTACGATCCGGGCTCGGGCACAAACGATACGGGCGGCTCCGTATAGCCGCCCACGATTTCCGGACAGAGTGCGGCTTGCTATTAACCGCTCGGCGTGGTAAATTGAAGTAGCTTACGGAAGATTGCAGACTACCCGCGAAGGAGCGCCCATGAAAACCACCGCCACGCTTGAAGGCGACGTCAAGATCATTATCCTGAACGGTAAGATCTTGTCCAGCCAGGACACGGCCGACATGCATATCCAAGTCCGAACGGCGCTCGAACAGAACATCAAGAAAGTAGTCCTGGATCTATCGGGTCTTGACTGGACCGGCAGTACTGGACTGGGGGCTTTGGTGGCGGTTCAGGGCCGGCTGCGGAACGTGGACGGCCATCTCAAACTTGCAGGGGTGAACCCGACCGTCGGGGAGCTCCTTAAGCTTAATAAACTCAATCTCGTATTTGAAATGTACCCGACGGTTGCGGAAGCCGTTGCCCATTTCAAATGACCGATCCCGGCGGCCTTGACAAAGGCCGCCGGTCTGCACATATTCCTCTCCCGAACCTTCTTTCTAACGGGTATCGCATTGCCGGGAGCCTGAGGGCAGGCTAACGGCAAGACGACATCCGAGTCCAAAATGGAAAGGCAGGTTCATCATGGACCGCAGGCATCGCCTCCTCGTACTTTCCTTCCTCTTCGCCGCTCTCGCGGCAGCCCCCCATCTCCATGCCGACTGGAACTTCCTTCCGGCGGGACGACCCTATGTACGAACACTGGTTACCGACTCCGCAGGGCAACGGATTGTGCTCAGTTGCCAACTCGCGGGTATGTGGCGGACGGAAAATGGTGGAGCCGATTGGGAAGCTCTGAACAGCCGCTTCGTCATTCAAAACGGCTACACGGCCAAAGGTTGGACGGTGGCAGATGCGGATGCCGACACTCTGATCGCGGACTTCTTCAGTTACGCTCCCGTCTTCAATCCCAATCATTTCTCCATGGACGGAGGTTTGACGTGGCAGACCTTCGCAGATGGCCGAGTAGGCGAAAGTGGAGGGTTCTTCATTTTCCCGAACCATACCCACGTGTGGTTGTACTCACGTGAAAACGTGTTCCTCCGTTCAACGGACGGCGGTGCGAATTGGACCTCCATTTCAGGAATGACTCCGTTCAATGCTCGGTTCACCGCCCCTGAGCTTCTGAATGGCAGTGTCTTCGCGCGGGAAAACATGGGGGAAGGTGCGACGGCAACCAGAATTTTTCGCAGTAACGACTACGGTCAATCATGGGAGCCGATTGCCGACCTAAGTGACTATCGGGGAGCCATGAGGGTGGATTTCTACGATATTTCGTCAGCGAGTGATGGATCGCTCTGGGTGGTTATCGAGACCGAGTCTTGGGAGTATTACACAGAGCGTTTTCTGCTGCGCTCGGTGAATAGTGGAGAGACTTGGGAAGAAATTCATGCGCTTCCCGGCGCGAGCTGGGCGATTGAAGTAGAGGAAGATCGGGATGCACAGGGTGTGATTCTGGTGACGGGAGACTGCCCCGGCGGGGTGGCGCGTTCGACGGATTACGGCCAAACATGGGCAAATAACCTTAATGGACTACCACCGGAACAAGACATCGCTTTCGAGATCCACCAGAATCCGTTCGGCGGTGCGATCTTCGTCACGTCCAACACGGGAGTGTATCGTTCGGACGATCACGGTAGCTCGTGGGAGGCAATCGGATTGCCGCCGGTCGGGAGCACCGGGGAACTACATGTGCTGCCGGAAGCGGTGTTCCAGCATTCCTCGGGTGAAGTGTTCGGCGGCCAATGGCAACTCGAATCTCCTTTCACGGAATGGGCTGACATTAGCAATCCCGTCTCGGTCGGCGATACGAACTACTATCCCAGCCAAATTCTCTACAAACACGCGGACACTTTGATCGCCTACACCGTACGGTACTTCCCGCTCGATTCGGTGAACCGGATACGGCAGGATTTCATGTATAGAAGCTATGACAACGGAGTTCAGTGGGTAGCGGGCCAAGAGTTGGGGATATCTCTCGATCAGAACTTGATTCATTCCCTTTCCACTCCGACACTGACCCGCTTTGCGGGATTCGCACAGAATCAATCGCTCTATGTCTCGCGAAACCTCGGTCGGATTTGGGATGCCTACGAATCCTTGCCGGACGGCTGGACACCTCAGCAATTGGCTCAGGACGCGAACTATGTTTATGCACTGGCCGACAGCAACATTTGGTATCCCAACCGCGGGTTGAAAGTCTTTCGCATGCCGATGCCGAGCGGGACGGACTGGGAACCGTTCGAGATGGTAGTAACCGGCAATCGAAGAGCTCATATCTTTCCCACGACAGCCGGATTGTACTTGATCTGTGACACGGCGCGGTTCTGGGATGGAACGGAATGGGAAGTTCTTGGTGCGACTCCGGTGGCCGGAAGCTGGCACGGATTCTGGGCGGTCACTCTGGTGGAAAACGGTTCAATGGCCTTCGTTGCCACACCGGGGGACGTGCGTACATTGTATCTCTCCGAAGACTCCGGCCGCACATGGTTTCCCCGGCACTATTCGCTTCCCTTCGAGTCCCAAGCCGGGTACTTCTATGATCTCGATTATGATACCTACCGCGAACGCTTGTGGGCGATGACGGGCGTCGGCGCATGTTGGTTGGACGTGGCGGAGCTTGTGGTGCCGGATCGGCCGTTGCAGTTCAAGCCCGCCGACTACACGATTCTCTCCGTCTATCCCAATCCGTTCAACGATCAGGCGCGGGTGCGGTTCGATCTGTTGAAATCGGAGCGGGTGGAGATCACGCTGTATGATCTTACGGGAAGGCGGGTTCGCA
>JAHJDG010000005.1 GCA_018812265.1 bacterium
ACTTTGCCGAGAGCGACTGCCGGAGTAACACCGCAACGGGCTTCGACGGGTCGGGCGGAGGGTCGCCATCTTCCCCCAGTACCACATGCGGCTGCGATGAGCTGTGCGGCCTCCACGTAACCGCGTGTGAATTGGTATGCGGCGGCGAAATGTCTTGCGAGATATGTGCGCAGATCGCCGGAAGTTGCGTGGAAGCCTGCGTGGAGCAGGGAGGATTCGGGGCGGATGTGACTTGCGAGGAACTGTCGGCTTGGATCGCAGCATTTACGGGCCCGCCGGGCCCCCACATAGTGCCGAAACCCTGGGCCGACATATACCAGTCTTCGTGCTCGCAAAACCGGGTTGATCCTCTGGGCTTGGTAGTGTGGGATTGTGGACTAGATGAGAATGGAGAACCATTGGATCCTGAAACATATGGGAACGGATGCGGGTTTGGGGACTTCGATGTTCCCGATGGTTACCATGGCGACGAATACCTGGATTGCTGCAATGACCACGATCGCTGTTATGATTGTTGCGCTGTGCCGCCAGTTAGTCGAGGGACGTGTGAGTACGAGTTCAGAGTGTGTCTTCAGCAGTCATGTCACGGCAGTCTGGGCTGTCGCTTAAGGGCCGCCGTATATAGCATACTGACCTGGATATTTGGAGGAGAGTTTTTCTGGGGCTGCGGCGCGCCGGCGTAGAGTTTCGGGTCAAGGTGGTTCAAGAAGCCAATGGGCACGAGACGCCACGCCTCGTCGCGTGAGGGGGACTCTCGGTTGTGCTCGGAGGTCGACGATGATTGACAGATGGAGGTTACGCAAGATGGCTGAACATCGTGGGCGAATCGGCAGTGTTCTCTTGTTAGGTTGCACGAGTCTGTGCATCCATGGATGCTTCTATGCCTACTATCCCGATACGTACGATGCCTCCGACTTCGAGGAGTTCAAGCTCTATTATGAGATCGATCCGCCGTGCCTGGACGAACAGGCCTTTCCTCGGATCTGTGAAGCCACGATAACCCGCGAAGGCGACGGCGCGTACCGGGTAGTGCTTGAAGGGCGCACGGATAATCAGCCCGAACCGTATCGCGTGGAGCGTGCAATGGCAGAATCGGAGGTTGAGGATATGATTGCGCTGTTTAGCGAGCTGTACATCAATCTGCACCCCTCGCCGTTCTGCAAGTTCCCACTCATGGGTGGAGGTAATCCCAACATCTCTGTCTCTGGGGAGGCTTTCTTTCGATGGGATGATTTCGAGCTTGTGAACAACGACTGCGATCGGGAACGCCTAGATTTCCACCAGGGGGGGCACATCATCGGGTTTCTGAGAACCCTTCTACCTGAAGATGAGACCGTGGAAACGCCGTGACCAGTCTTCGCGTAGGGCGGGTTCCACCCGCCGAACGTCGTTCGAACGTATGGCGTCGGGCAGAGCCCGATCTACTCGGATCGGTGTGGCAAGACAGAGGCTCGCGGTTATCCTTGGTGCCTGGCAAGAACAACCGAATGGAGGTTACGCAAGATGGGTGAATGTCGTTGGCGAATCTGCGGTGTCTATTTGTTATTGTGCACGAGTTCGTTCATGCCTGGGTGCCTCTATGCTTTCTATCCTGATACGTACGATGCTTCGGATTTTGGGGAGTTTTACTATCGGTTTGAGTCGGATCCGCCGTGCCTGGGTTCTAGAGATGCTACTGCTGGCTATTTTCGGCTTTGCGAAGCTGCGATAACCCGCGAAGCCGAGGGTGAATACCTTTTAGTGTTGGAAGGCCACACCGGTGATTCCTCCGACTCGCATTACCTTGTGGAACGTGCAATGACCGGGTCGGAGGTTGAGGACATGCTGGCACTGTTTCGCGAACTGCATTATAATCTGCATCCTCAGCCGTTCTGTGCGATCCCAGCGGCCGGCATTGGCTTTCCGGAATCCTATGAGTATGTCTTTCGATGGGACGGTTTCGAGCTGGTGGGCTACGACTGCGATCGGGCGCGCCTGGACTGGGAGCGGGGGGTAGATATCTACTGGTTTCTGATAAGCCTTCTGCCTGAAGATGAGACCGTGGAAACGCCGTGACCAGTGACGAGCCGGCGGCACACTCTTATGAAGCAGCCAGGTGCCCCACTTCAGTAACGCAGTGACGAGCCCGAGAAGTAGCCGGATTGGCTGGACCACTGCCAGGGAGCCCCGACGACAGCGTAGCGCTGACGCCGGAGGGGGTGCGCGGTCCTTTGCTTTACCGCCCGCGGCGCGCTGCACGAAAGCGGAAAAGGCTCTACAGCAAAACTCGTTATGGTGTTGCGGTCTTTCGGCGGCCAAATGCTGTCCAGCCCGGGTGAATCCGCGCGGGCTTCAAGCCTGCGGCTCGGTACACAAAACCGGGAAACGCTCTAGTCCCGCTTTTGGAAGACGAAGATAACTCGTTTCAAGATCTCGTCTCTCAGGTGCAATTCGTAGCTGAACGAACTAGCCTCGCTTAGCCCGTGATGTGCTGCCCGCAAAGCGGCCGCGCTGATCTCCTCGCGGTCCAGCGATGCGGTCTTATAGACGACGATCCTCCCACGGGAGGCCACGTGTGCCGTACCCAGATCGATACATTGTGCGAGCGAGGCAACAGCGCGAAGAAGCACCACGTCAAAACGCCGGCCCGGACGCCAGTGTCGCGAGTGAGCGTGCTCCGCGCTTACCTGGGGAAGCTGCAGAGCCGTGATCACTCTGCAGGCAAACGCCGCCTTCTTCGCGGTACCGTCGATTGCGGTGATGTGCCATTGCGGACATAGAATGCCCAGGGGAATCGCCGGGAATCCCGCCCCGGTCCCGATATCAAGGACGGTCCGTAGCTCGATTCCCTGCTCGCGGACCCAGGGCAGCAGTGCGAGCGAATCCGCGTAGTGTTTGATGGCCGCCTCGGTAGGATCGGTGATCCGCGTGAGGTTCATCGAGCGATTGACTTCGCAAACAGCCTTGTAATGTGCCCGGAGGCTTTCGAGCTGGTGCGGCGTGATTGATAATGACCACCCGCCCAGGACAGCAGTCAGCGTGCGATCGAATGCCTCCCGATCTGCCGCGTTCATCCTTACATGTTGCACCGACCGGACCGCCAACGCCAGATAGGAATCCGCGGACCTTATGGGAGTGCGAAGGAGGTAACACCCCTGCGACTCTCGAAACACGTCGAGTCGGCCTCAGGATACTCCTCAAGCAGTGTTATCTAAGCTGGAACGGTCTGTCGTGACCGAAGGTCGGGCTGGACTTCGCCGCGCTCGATCAGTCGGCGGAGCCGCAGAGATCGGCGAAACCGGTCGGACCGCCAATCACTCAGGGTGATGCCGGCCCCGATCATGCCGTCACGGAGTTGCCGAATCCCGTTGGGTAGGCTCCATCCCAAGCGGAGGCGCGGCAGAATCCGCTGCAGCTTGGCCGCACTGACCCGATAGCTCCGCTCGTCATAGGCGCCTTCGCTGGATGAGCGCACGGCGGGCGGGACCAGGTCCGCGACCGTGTCCGCGATATCGATGACCCGATGGTTTCCCTCGGGTCCGACCACGTTGAAGACCTCGGCGTGGACTAGTTCCCGGTCGGCAATCAGAGCCGCCGCATATACGCGGGCGAGGTCCTCTACGTGGATGAGCGGTCTCCAGGCCGCGCCGGCCGAGCGCATCGCCACCCGCTCGATCGTTACCGCGGACCCCACGAAATCGTTGACGACCACGTCCAGCCTAAGCCGCGGAGATACGCCGTAAACGGTCGCGTTTCTCAACAGTACCGGAGTGAAGTTGTCGTCCGCCAGGCG
>JAHJDG010000006.1 GCA_018812265.1 bacterium
TCGAGCAGGTCTACAATCAGAAACGGCTACACTCCAGCCTCGGCTATGTGCCGCCGATCGAATACGAACTTCAATACAAACAAACCGCCATCACCCCCGCCTAAGATGCGAATCCGTGTCCAAAATGTGGGGTGCAGTCCACTCTCTGTGGACCTATCGTACGGGTGGACCCGGAACCGACTACTGTTTTGATGTGGTTCAGACACCGGAAGGTAATTTTCTGGCCGTCGGATTCCGAGACACGATTGACGCTGACGTTCATATGTACTTGCACTGCGTGAATGATCAGGGAGACAGCCTGTGGAGCAGAGTGATCTACAATCCGGGTGGCAGTTCGGCCTCTCAGGTAGAGGTAGTTGATGATGTCGGCTATGCAATCGGCGGCCAGTTGGGAGGCTCGGACCCACGATTCCCGGATTTCTATCTTGTGCGTACGGATCTTTACGGCAATGTCCTGTGGGCCCGCTCTTACGGCACAACTCTCATTGAACACTGTTGGGCGATGCGGCGCTTATCTGATGGCGGATATATATTAACAGGAATTGCCCTGAACGAGGCAGGGCACTGGGACATCTCTGTCGTCAGGACCGAACCCGATCCGTTGGTGGTTCATGATATCAACTCAACATCAACACTCACATTTGCTCTGTCACAGAACTATCCCAATCCCTTCAACTCCACCACCACGCTCAGCTACTCTCTCGCCCGCCCCGACCTCATTGAGCTATCCGTCTTTGATCTGCTCGGCCGTCGCGTGGCCGTGCTGTCCGAGGGACAACAAACCGCCGGCGACCACAACCTGCAATGGAATGCCTCCGCGTTCCCCTCGGGTGTCTATCTCGTCCGTCTGACAGCTGAGACCAAGCAAGAAACAAAGAAAGTAATTCTGCTGAAGTGAGCATAAATTAGCGAAAGAATTTCTCTTGTTGTTGCCGTTGCCCGGGATGCATCAAATGCATCCCGGTTTCTTTTTAATTCGAAAGGATTCGCGATTCACGAGAGGCAAACGAATTCTCTCATCGCCGTCAATTGCCCCGGTTTTTTTAAAGACACGATGTATGTTGTCGCGCGTCGGCACCCTCCGCGATAAATGCGAGATTTTCCGACGGCCTTGCAATCCATTGACAGAAAGTAAGGAACAACGTACCTTGAGTGCAAATCACTCGCACTATCTGCATTCGCCAGTTCGTGATTTTTCACTCGAGAAGGTGATGCGTAACCGCCAATTCCGAGTGCGATCCTGCTAACGCACCATCGAATCCTTCACCGGCCATACACCCACTTCCCAATAGAAACCGTCGCTAATCAATCACACAAGAGGAGAGAAGTATGGAACAACGAACGGGAATTCAATTCCGGATTCGTCTGGTGGAACGAACCGCCGACGAAGAAACGCCGCCCGTAGCCGCGTATCTCTTGGATCGCACCGGCCGGGTGACGGAGAAAATCGGCGTGGCCAAGGAGGATCGGATCGAAGTGGATCGAGGCAAACTCAAGGACCCGTTAGCCTCGATTGCCTTCGGACCGGACGTCGAGGAACTGAGCGAGATTCCCAAAGGAAACCTGCTGCGCCTGCGCGTGGCCGATCACGAGAAAGCCTGGGCCGAACACACGAAAGTCGGTGTGCTCGTCGAGATCGAGCGGGAGCTGTGGCATGAGGCGTGGACCCTCAAGACGTGCGTATCCGGGCGGGTGCGGCGATGCCGGGGCATCTTCCTTCAGAAGGTGCACACCCCGTTCGACGATCCCCACCTTCCGCCAATGGTTCGCTGTAAGCCCGTTTGCCGCGGAGTCGTGGAAGTCTGGGCGCACACCTGCTGTAAATATCCGATTGAAGTGGAAGTAGAGCTGGATCCCGGGGACATCGTCTTCAACATCTGTCAGAAATTCCCCTGGCTGTGCGGACCGGTTCTTGAGGACATCTGCAAGACGCATCCCGAAATCTGCGACGGCCTGCGGCGCAAGTGGCCCGATCTCTTCCCCGAAATCGGCCCCCACCCGAAACCCGAATTGACTCAAGGCTGCTGCGAGCCGCCCGTCGAAACCGGCGTTTCCGTAGCGGGCGGTGGACGTTCACTCGCCGCCACGTGCCGCAAGCTCCGCTATCACCTGGCCGCCGGGAACGCCATGCCGTCACTCCGGCTGATGTCCAACCTCCGCGCCGATGTCTATGCGCTCCTCACGCTTCCCTCCAAAGAAGACTATGAATACGTGAAGGTCCATCCGCGACTCTGGAAGTATATCCGGATTTGCCATGATGGGAAGCTCGGCGAGACCGCGCTCGAAATTGACGGCCGCTTCCGTTTCTGCTGGAATCGCTTTTTCCGCAGGCCGCCCCGCCCTCACTGCCACACCACCTATTTCTATAAGGTGAAGCAGAAGATTCACGGCCACTGGGTTTACATCTACAACGGATCGGAGGAGGGCGAATACTTCTCCGCCGCTGAATTCGCGGATCTGACCACGTACCTCGGATATGCTTGCGGCGAAGAAGACGACTCCGAATACCCCAAGCCGTTCGTGAAGTTCGAGGAAATCGGCTGGACCGACACCTGGAATCTCTACAGCAATTGGCTGGGCCACAATCCGGTCACCAACCACGATCTCACGCAAATCAGCGATGATTCTCTGGCTCCGCCTCCATCCAACGGCGGTCTGGCGAATCCGCCGTCTCCGGCCGGCGCCTCCGGACTCAGCACGATTGGTCTCTACAATCGGCCGTGGGGCAAAACACTCATGCTGCGGCTCAAGTTCCATCACGACCTGAAAAATGCGCCCATCGCCGCCAAATACTACCGGATCAGTATCGCGCGCGAAAACGGCAACGGTCATCCCGTGCCCGGCTCGCTGCGCATCCTCCAACAACCGGTCTCGTGGACCTACGATGAGTATATGGGCGGCGAATGGATCAAGCAGTCCAAGAATCTTGGACCCCACACGATCTCCGGCGGTGGCGCGACGCGCGAAGGATTGTACGAGATTCCCTACTACTCCGATGCGCTGTGGGATGACAACCAGTTCCACGGCGTCTGGCCGACGACCGAGTGGTCGAATGGCCGCCATCTGCTCTACGTCGAGATCTTCGACGCCGCCGGCAATCCACTCACGCCCGTCACCCACAACTTCGTTTTCCTGCGCCGAATGATGGAGTTCGGTGTGGAACATCAGGCCGAAGTCCCCTTCAAGAAGCTGGCTCATTTGATTTGGGTGGATAACCGTCCCGTCTATGGAGACATCGTGGATCTGCGCCAGGACCACAATCCGAATCCCCTTCAATGTCAGTTCATGCACGGCACGGCGGCCAGTCTGTTCTCGGTGGGATTCCGGGCCTTCCATGCCAGTGTTTCTTCGCTCACGCCGCCCGAGACCTTCATGTGGTACTACTATCTGTGGTGCAAGCGCGGTTTGAATGGAGTTGAAATACCCATCGAGCAAAACACCCGCAATAAGCCGACGACGGCCGATCTTTCGCTGCCGGTGCCGGAGTCCAACACTCGATCTTTCGGAGTGATGCTGGGAGGTGAGCCAAAGTGCACCTTTGCGGTGAATCTGTGGGTCTACGCCAAGCACACCAACGGATTCCATCGTATTGACGCCTACGACTACTACGAACAAGCGTCGTTCGCGCTCGAACAATAACGGCTTTCATGCAGAAGGCAACTCGCAGGTTGCCCAGATTGCCGCAAACCCCGCCATTTCTGGCGGGGTTTGCTACACATTCGCACGGTGGCGTTTCGCTCAAACCGTCATCTCATGAGCAGCAGCTTGCGGAGATAGACGTGCTCGCCGGCATCCACCCGGAGGAAATAGGTTCCGCTGGCCCAACCGCTCGCGTCAATCATCGGCTGGTGAACTCCCGCATTCAGCATTCCATCGAGAACGCTGGCCACCTCCCGGCCCGTGATCGAATACACCGCCATCTTCACCGGAGCCGCCTTGTCCAGAGTGAGCGTGATTCGCGTCGTCGCATTGAACGGATTCGGATAGGCTTCGCTGAGGCCCGGCGACAAGGGAGCGAGGGGCGTGCGCGTATCCGACAAAGTCACCGACAGAATGACCATAACCTCCTGCGAAAGGAAATTGCCCGTGAGCATCCAGATGTCTGCCACCAAAGTGTCGCCGGTGAATCCGCGTGCATCGAAGAAAATCGGGAGTTCGTAGTCCGTGCCTACCGGAACGACAAAGCTGCTTTCGAGCGGTTGCGCCCACTCCGCGTTGGCGATTACGGTCACGCGGGCATCGAGCAGGCCGGTATTCACGACGGTTGTCGTGACGAGCAGCGTATCACCGACGTCCAGCTCGGCATAGATCGGCATGAGCGTCACCAGAATCGAGGTGGGATTGAGAATGAAAATGTCACCGGCGGCCGTGTCGCACTGCGAAGGATCTCCGAAGGTGGAGAGACGGAACCGCGCGTGGGTGCTGGTCGGTCCGGTCACCGTCCATTCGGCTACTCCGGTGTTGGTGAGGTTGTCGAGAATGGTTTCCCACGGGCCGTCGGGATAGTTGCGGTTGAGTTCGAGCCGGACGTTTCCCGCGAACGCGTGCGTCATCCATTCCACGACGGTGGGGAGTCCGACGTATAATGTGTCTCCCGGTTGTGGAAGTACTAATGGGCAAAGGACGCGGGAAATGGATTGCAGAACGTCGCGGCTCCCGGAACTCTGCACCCACGCCATACATTTCAGATTATCGAATTGCCAGGGGACGGGAGTTTGCCACGGCACGGCCAAAGCGGCTCGAAAGGTTAGGGTGTCCAGAACGTTTCCGCTGTGCGTGAATTCCTGTCCGGCCGCATTCGGATACATGCGGAGAAGCGCCCCGTAGAAATCCTGCTGTCCGTTCGGTGCCGGTTCGTCCCAGTGGGTGTAAATTTCCGCCACGGCCATGTGCAGCCGCACTCCCGGCCCGAGCGCGCTGTCCGCCGCCACCTTCACTTCTATGAATACCGAATCCCCCCCTATGTTCACCCAGCCTTCGAGCGCCATCCAAACTCGCGAAGGCACGGTCTGTCGTGCTGCGATGGTATCACCGAGAACCTGTGGATCGGGCAGGCTTCCAAACCAGAAACGGCGACCGTCAATGTCAATCCGCGGAATGTTGTCAACGCCATAATATTGCTGGCGACCGAGTTGATCGGTGCTGTCCGCCAGATACCACGGATCCTCGCGATTGGGAAAACTAAGATGATAGGTGAGTTCCGATGCGTTCAGTCCTTGTTCCACAAGGACGGAGTGGACAATGCTGTCCGACTCGCAGTTGGGGCCTCAGCCGGTATTCGTCCAGTTCTCGACGAGCACCGTCCGCGGGTAGGCTCCGCACAGCGTCGCAAAGGCCAGGATGCCCACCCATACGACCAAAGCATTCCGATGGCGGCTCATAACCGTCCTCCCTTCGGTAAGATACCGATAACAGCGAATCGTTCTGAAAAAGGTGTTGTCCGCAAAGGACTTGGAATAATATAAGACGCTGCGAAGCAACTGTCAAGAGGGGATGCCAACGGAGAGAGGCATGCCATGATTTCGATGAGAAAGAAACAAGTGCCGCTGGGTTTTCTGGTCCGATATATCGCCGGAGCATGCCAAGTGAAAGTCATCGCTTCGGCCAAAGCGAGATCATCGTTTGGATCATGTTCTTGTTATTCGCCGACGTTCGGCGTTTTTCATTCTTGACCCGTCGTACAATGGGTCAACAAAGCGAAGTAAAACATGCCCGAATCGGATAGCTCAACCTGTGTGAGAGTAGTAAGTATGTTTTCGGGCAATTTAAAATGTAGCGATTTGGCAACATCGTTGACTCCGCGCCATGCGGCGACTACCTTTATAATGCGCGGCCAATATCTGTCTCGTCGCTACCGCCGCGCATTCGCATTGCTCTCTCTTGGCTGCCATCTCTGATCCCTCAATACCACAATACGGCGTGAAAGGAAGGATGAAAATGAGAAGAATCGTAATGCTGTGTCTGACGGTCGCGGCTTTCTGCTGGCTTGCCCAAGCCGCCCCCGTGCCGATTTCGCTCTCGGGTTCCACCACTCCCAGCGTGGAGAATGTCAAGTCGGAACCACCGGAACCGGGAACCCGCCCTCGTGTGCACGGAAACTCGCTCGATGAAGGCGGTGAAACCTGCGCAACGGCTGTCGCTATTACCGGTCTCCCCTTTAACGAGATCGGCTACACCTGCGACAACAACGATGACTACGATGAGGCATGTCCGTACACCGGGAGCACTTCTCCCGATGTGGTGTACTCCTACGCGCCCACGGCAGAGCAGTGGGTGACGTTCAACCTCTGCAACTCGTACTACGACACCAAGCTCTACATCTATCAGGATGTCTGCCAGAGCCCGCCCATTGCCTGCAACGACGATGCGTGCTCGGATCCCCAGGGCAATCCATATCGGTCACGGCTTGAATGCGTGCACCTCCTGCCCGGTCATACCTATTACATCGTGGTGGACGGCTATGACGGTGATTGCGGAGAGTATGTTCTTGATGTCACCGACTGCGGCCCCCCCGCACCAATGGTCTGTTCCGCGAATAGCATTTTCTCCCAGCCTCCCGTTCCGCCCGACGACCCGGCGGCGACTGCGTACGTGAGCGATTTCCAATACTCGTATCGGGTCTACGACAATTTCCGGGAGGTGACGACGCCCATCTGCGATCTGCACTGGTGGGGGCTTACCGCCATTTGGCAAACGAACCACTGGGCCATCTGCAACAACGAAGATCCCATGACCTTCGCGATTGATTTCTGGGCCACCAACTCGAGCGGCTTGCCCGGGGCTCTGGTCTGTTCCGATACCGTAAGGTTGAACCGGCAACCCACCGGGCTGACATACGGTGCCGCCAACTTCCCGCTCTGGTATTGGAGCACGACTCTCGATCCGTGCTGCACGCTGAACGCCGGCTGGATCTCGATTCAAGGCGTCAGCACCACCACTCCGAACTGCGCGTTTATGTGGGCCAGGTCACTGGTGGGAAACGACACCAGCTACATCCAACACCCGACGGGAGCGATGCAACTGTTGGAAGGGGTTGACTTCGCTTTCTGCCTGACGCCTGGGCAGCAGGAAGAGATGGACATGGGTGATATCGTCCATCCGCTGAATGCGCCGTTCGGCTATCCAACACAGGTCGCAAATCCCGGCCACGTGGTGAGCGGCATCGCCTGGCTGGGAGCGGGCATTTCCGCCGAACCGATTCCCAACACCTTCGATGCGGATTTGTTTGACGATGGCGTGGCGTTCCCGGCTTTCATGATCCCGTGCCAGCCGACACAGGTGACCGTAACGGTGACCGCCGGACCGAACTACGCCACCCATCCGCTCTTCCTGAACGCATGGAAGGACGGCAACGATGACGGCGACTTCTGCGATACGCTCTGTCCGGTGGCCGGTGCAGTCGGAACTCCCGAATGGATCATTCAGGATGCGTTCGTGTACCCGGGAGTGCATACCTTCACCTTCATAGATCCGGGCCTTACCGATGTGCCGCCCTATACCGGCTGGTTCCGCTTCCGGCTGACCGGTGTGCCGATTGGCCCGCTCGGCTTCGGCTTGAACTGGCCGCAGCACTGCCCCGGCACATTTGGAGTTGATCAACTCGGCGAAGTCGAGGATTACTGGTTCGAGGAGTACCAGTTGGCGGTCGAGCTTAATTCGTTCGATGCGATCGCCGGATCGGGCGAAGTCACTCTGAAATGGGAGACCGCTTCCGAGACCGACAACGACTTCTTCGAGTTGTCGCGCAACGGCACTCTCATTCGCCGTGTGCCGACACAGGGCAACAGCGCCGCCGGTCACACCTACACGTTCGTGGACACGGATCTCGAGAACGACCTGCTCTACACCTACTCGCTTTCGGCGGTGGATCTGAGCGGTGCTCGTCAGGAGCTGGCCACCGCTTCGGCCACGCCGTACTTCTCGCCGGCCACGATCACCGAGTACGCGCTCTATCAGAACTATCCGAATCCGTTCAATCCCACGACCCAGATCGCGTTCGACTTGGCCGAGAGTGGCAACGTCAATCTGACGGTCTACAACATGACGGGACAATTGGTGACGACACTGGTGAGCGGCGGTATGGAAGCCGGACATCATGCCGTCAACTTCGACGGATCGCTGTTGCCGTCGGGAACGTACTGGTATCGCCTGACTGCGGGAGAATTCTCCGCCGTGAAGAAGATGCTGCTGATGAAATAGTTCAGCGATACGATGGAACCGCGGGCGGAAGGAGCGATCCTTCCGCCCGTTGCATTGTGTGGTTCTTGCGAATAATGCTACAGCGGTTTGACTTTCCCCTTGCTGTAGAAGAATCGGTCGCCGGGCTGACGCACGCAGTAGTAGTTGGCTTTGGCTCCGCGCTGTTCGGCGTCGCGCACATACTCGCGGAGTTCATACTCGACGTTCCGCGCGTGCATGGGCAGAGCTACGCGGGGATGCAGAGTAGAGATTGTATAGTCCACGCCCTTGCATACCGCTTCCAAATCGGGGAAGCCGCAGCCGCGGATCGGGAAGAAGAAAAGATCCACCGACGAGGCAATCTGGGCCAACGAGTCAATGGTTTGTGTGTAGGGACTGGGAGTGACGCGGCTGGTATCCACGGCGTCGCCGGGATGGAGAATGGTCAGCCCGTCCACGGAAATCAGAAATCCGCAGCCGCGATCAATGTCGGATTTGATCGGGCGAACTTTGATTCCGTTCTGTGAAATTGCATCGCCGGGACGGCAGAGCGTGTATTGGAGATCGGTCGGGGGATTGGATTCGCGACGGTCCCACTCTTCGGGAGGTACTCCGAAGAAATACTGGATGTCGGGAATGTTCTCCCGCCAGGCGAGGATGGAGGGATGCGAATGGTCGCCATGCTCGTGACTGGCGAACACGGCCACGTTCCGTCCGCTGAGCTCCTGCGGATTAATACAACCGTTCATCAAAGATGCGTCGGCGAGCAGCGTGTTGGGCGGGAAGTAGTCGAAGATCAATAGATGATTGTGGGTCTTGATCGCCCATCCCGAATGGCTGAGATACCAGACGATGGCTTCCTGGTCTTTCAGCTCGCGGTTCAAGAGGTCCCGTTCGCTTGCCACCGACTTCAGGCCGCCTTTTCCGCCTTTGGATTTCAGGAAATCGGCCAGTTGTTCGTGGCCGTGGTACTGCGCGTAGTAGAGGGGACGATGTCTGAGCTCATCTTGGGCGTTGATGTTCGCACCGGCGGAGACCAGATTATATGCAATCGTATCATAGCCGGTGATGGCCGCGACGTGCAGTGGAGTGAGACCATCCCGATCGGCAAGGTTCGGATCAGCTCCACCAGTTAACAGGAGTTCGGCTTGCGGTCGCTTGCCGAGCTGGGTAACCCGATGCAGCGCCGTGTGTCCGGTTTCGTCGGCCGCATCGGGATTCGCGCCGCCTTGCAGCAGGAGTTCCATACAGCGGATGCTGTCCGACCAAACCGAGCTCATGAGGGGAGTGTCGCCTTCCGTGCTGCGACTGTCGGGATTGGCGCCCTTCTCGAGCAGGAACGCGACCATCTGCGGGCTGCGCGTAGCGGCTCGATGGAGCGGGGACGTGATGTTCTCGGCGCCGGGGAATCTCTCCGGGCAGGACGTGGGATCAATGATCGCGCTGTGACCGATCAGATACTCGGCCGCTTCCATCTGGTCTCGCCCAACGGCCCATCCGAGAGGCGAGCTGCCCCAGAGGTCGAGCCTGTTGACGTCGGCACCGTGTTCAACGAGGAACCGGACCATCTCCATGTTGCCGACCGTGGAAGCCATGTGCAGCGGGGTCGAGTAGTCCTGCGTGCTGGAGTCATCCACCGTAAGTCCGTTGGCCAATAGAATTGTCGCCATTGCCGTGTCATTGCGAGCGGCGGTGGAGTGCATAGGATTCGAGCCATAGCGGTTGCGGACTCCTGCGAGACGCGCGCCCCGCGACAGAAGATATTCCACCATGTGCGGCTGTTGCTGCCAGACGGCGATGTGAATCGGCGCCGACATATTGGGAGTGCGCGCGTTGATGTCGAATCCGCGATCGAGCAGGTACTTCGCGATCTCGATGTTGCCGCCGCCCGCCGCTTGACCCATCAGGCCGTTGTTCAGATCGGTTCCGGTTTCCACTCGCGCTCCGCGAGCGATGAGAAGATCGAAGGCCGGTTGGTGGCCGCGACTGGCGGCCCGCATGAGCGGAGTGAACGTCGCTTGATCGGGATTCTGGATATCAAGTCCGAGCGAGATAAGGTAGTCCAGCGTTTCGCAGTCGCCGCCTTCCGCCGCCCAGTGGAGAGCGGTGCCGCCGTTGGATCCATCGGTGGCGCGCGGATCGGCTCCCGCTTCGATGAGCTTGCGAACGATGGGCAGCGCTCCCTGTCGGGCCGCGTAGTGCAACGGGGGAACTCCCTGTTCGCTCGGAGCCTCGAGTAATTCAGGGATTGCTTTCAGCAGCGAATCAACGGCGGCGACGTCGCTGGAGTCAATGGCGGTGTGCAACGGCGTCGCCATCGCCCCGGCCAGAGCAATGAGACAAATCGGTACAATCAGGATGAAACGGTTCATGGATCACCTCTGAATGGGTGGTGGTGGAGAGGGGATTTGCGCGGGCTTATTTTGGGAGTGAAAATCGGCAGATCAAACGTCTCTATCCTAATGGAAAGTCCTGCATGGAAAAAGTTGCAGTTCAATTCGTGAGATCGCGGGATCGGAAGGCGTGGATTTTCTTCGGGATAGGGGGAAGGGGGCGGGAAATGTTTTTTGACCAAACGAACTGCGTTACATCTGGAAAAAGCTGAAATTCTGAAACGCTGAAAGGCTGAAAATTGTGGGTTCATCGGCGGGCGGACAATATAGGCTGTGGCTCGGGGAAAGGCAAGGGAAAAGTGAA
>JAHJDG010000007.1 GCA_018812265.1 bacterium
CAGCCGAGAAATGACCCCGCCATGAGACCGAACACCATGTCGCCGCCACCCACGGCCCCCGCAGTCTTCAGGTCTTCAGCGGTCTCGCGCGACGCTTGACCGAAGGCAGCCCCCGCCGCTTCCGAGGCATCCGTTCTCGAACGGAATATGAATCTGCCCAAGAACCAGATACTCGCGAACAGAACCGCAAAGATGGCAATGACTAACAGGCGTTTAGGATGAGCGGCCAATCTGAACCAGAAGGCCAAGGCGACGATCAGAATCATGATGGCAATCGCGATGGCGTTGGGAATTCTAAGATTTTGCTGCTCTTCCTCCTCGAATACTGCTCGTTCGCCCTTTTTTGCCCGCTCTTTCAGCCGAAAAATGGCGTTTCCGAGCGGCCCGATACACCAGAAAATGCCAAATCCTACAGCCATACCCAGCAAACTGTCTCCCAACGGTCGCATGTCATAGAAGATCGCTCCTCCAAGTCCAATAATTGTCAGTGGTAACGTGATTGCGAAAGGCAAAATCCAGTGTTCGAGATCAATAATAACCAGTGTTAAGAGTGCAATAAAAAGCAGGCTATATGCACAACCTGCGTAGTTTATACCGCAAATCATAAATGATAAAACCGAAAAAGTGCACGATGCCATCTCCACCAAGGGATAGCGAATCGAAATCGGATGAGCACAGCCTCGGCAGCGACCCCCAAGCACCAACCAACTCAGTACCGGAACGTTATCCCACGGCCGGATCGGAGTTTGGCACTGAGGACAGCGGGACGGCGGGCGAACGATGGATTCTCCGCGTGGCAGCCGGTAGATGAGCACGTTGGCAAAGCTTCCCAGACCCAGGCCAAGAATCACCACCGGGAGGTACACCATCCACCACGGGAGGAGGCCGATAGGAGTCGCTACCATGATTGTCTCTCACTCCGATCAGACGAGCCAGAATACAGGATCGCCGTGACCGGACTGGTGGTGGCCACGGCGATCCTGACGGTTTCTCTCACGGGTCGGCCCAACGAACGATCAGGCTCCCGACTGAACGGCGCGACCCAACATGAACACGGGAAGGTAGATCGAAATCAGAATGATGCCGATCACGCCGCCGATCATGATAATCAGCAGCGGTTCGATGAGCGCGGTAAGACGGCCGATGGTCGCGTCCACCTGCTTCGAGTAGAAGTCCGCCACCTTTTCCAAGAGCCGGTTGATTTCTCCGGTCTCTTCGCCGGTGGCCACCAGCTGTACGACAATCGGCGGAACCACCGCCGTCTTGCGCAGCGCGACCGAAATCGCGAATCCGTCCTTGATCAGCGTTCCCGCCTGCCGGAGGCCATTGGCGATGACCCGGTTTTCGACCACTCGAATCGAGTGATTCAGCGATTCGAGCACCGGAACGCCCGAACCGATCAGAATTCCGAACGTCCGCGCGAACTTGTCCATCAGCGCGCTCATCAGCAGCCCGCCGAAAATCGGAAACTGCAGCTTGAGCGAGTCCCAGGCCAGACCGCCCCGCCGGGTCTTGGTCAGGATCCACAGACTCGTCAACGCGGCCGCCGCGATCAGGAATGCCACCACCGCATTGTTCACGATCAATTGAGACATGTTCATAAGAACGCGCGTGGCAAACGGCAACTGAGCGCCGAACTTGTCATACACGTCCTTGAACATCGGCACCACCACTACCATCAGGAAGGTGATCACGCCGGTGAGGAAAATCACCGAAAACACCGGATAGCTGAGAGCGGAAATCACCTTGCGATGAGTGTCGGCCACCGATTCCAGATAATCGGAGAGCTGCTGCAAAATCATGTGCAGGTTTCCCGACACCTCGCCCGCGTGCACCAGCGCCACGTACAGATTGGAGAACACTCCGGGATGCTTGGCCAAAGCCTCGGAAAGCGAATAGCCTTTTTTGAGGTCCGTGGAAACCTGGACAAGAATCTTCTTGAACCGGTAGTTCCGCTCCTCCGTCATCAGATTGGAAATGGACTTCTCGATCGTGAGTCCGGCCGAGAACATCGTGGAAAGTTGGCGGGTGAAGAACACCAACGTGCCCAGGGGAACGCGGGTTCGCCAGCGGTAAATCGCCAGGGCGACCTGTTCCCCGACCGTCATCTCGTCTACGGCCAATCCGCCGCGAATCTCCCGCACCGAGACGATCTGGGCGGCTCCCCGCCGGCGCAGGAGATCCACCGCCGCCTCGTAGCTCGAGGCTCGGACGTTGTCCTCGTGCCGTGCTCCGTCGGCATCCTTGAATACGTACGCGTAATTCGGCATGGTCGTGGTGAAATATGGTTTGTTTGATCGTTAGGCTGGTTGGGCAAGGGACAGTATGCACGGCTCAACGGGGAGAGTCTCTCAACAAAAGCCGGACATCCTGAGTGCCTATCGTGCTTTTCGCACCGTAATGAGTGATTGTTGGCCGACGTCGTCGAGAAGAAGAAAATAGGCGCCCGACGGTGCGGAGTTCAGGTTGATTCGAGTCAGGCCGTCCACACAACCTTCGCTGACGGTTTGCCCGAGAATATTGAAAATCCGATACCGAGATCGTGGACCGGCATATGTGAAGCCTTCCACAAACGGGTTGGGGTAAACAGCTATGCGCTCGGCAGGACGCTGCTCGCGCGGCTCACTCGCGGCCAACGCCTGCGTAAACCAATGCAACGTCGAAGTGATAACGAAATGGGTATCGCCGACCACAGCAGGGCCTATGGCCATCACCATTTCGCGGCAAGCCGGGAAGTCGCGATTGAGCGTGTACGCAAAATAGGTATCCAAACCCTCATAGGTGCGATGGACGTATGTCTCCCCATATTCCAATGAGTCGTACGTATAATAGTATCCCCAATAGTCCCAGGGATTGAATTGAAAAGAAGTCGTATCCGTGGAGTCGCGGGGATGGAGGTCCATCCCAATCCCCGTTCGGCCGCGAAACGGATCTTCGGTGAGATTTATGGCAGTAACCGTTATGTACAGACAATCACAAGATGCCGTTGTTGTTGGAAGATGAAAAGACACCAGTTGTGATTGAACCAGATTCCACGAGTGAACACTATCGCCCCAGATGCTCCAGACACTGTCATTTTCAAGAGTATCGAGTATTTCATAGACATGCTGGCCAGGCCCGATCGTGTACAGAAGTGTATTGACTACTTCACCCGTAATTACGACTTCTGCCGACCAGATGGAACCGGCAAATACTAAGGCTGCCAGTACGCAGTGAGTGTATCGCAGCGCCATGGGATTGTTTGCGGATTACCAGGGTACCGGTTCGCCACCCAAGTCATATACGGAAATTGCTGAAGATATTCCGGACGGATTCCGACAATGAAGTTCCCGGTAAGCTGCAACTCCTGAAAAGGAACCGAAATCTCCCGCCAACTGCGCAAGGAATCGTTGCGAAAACCGCTCAGACGCAGACGGGCGGACTGTCCCCATTCGCGTTGCCAGTCCCCGCGCAGGAGAACGCCGTGAAAACCGGCCGCGTCGCTCGGGCTTAAGTAAACAATCCGCGAATCCCCGATATCGAGCCATTCCTCCTCGGCATCCAAATCCAACGAAAACGAGAGAATAGGTCCCGCATAGAAATCATTCCAGTCCCGCAAAATGACGCCTGAACCAGGCTCTGGTACCATGCGGATAATGAATGCGCGATTTAGCTGTATATGTTCATTTATTGAGGGGACGAAGTCATCCCACCCATTGGATTGAAGTCGTGTCATCGAAGAAAAGAAGTAGCGTTCGGTGTATCCGTAGTAGGGACCAACGCCTTCGTATGGGATGAAAAGGGTTGGGGATACGGCGAGCGGTTCGGAAGTGAAATCTCGCAGCGAATCAATCAAGGAATCGTTGAATGCCGCGACGAGCTCGAAGTGGAATTTCACAGTGTCTTCGTCGGAACACCCCGGAATGAACTCGCCCAGAGTGAGCGGGCCGATCATAATCGTTTCGATGTTCGAGTCGGGCCGCGTAGCATGCACAATCCAGCGGGAGGAATCTCCCCAGGATGTTTCGCGGCTGGCGTGATGATTGCCCGAATATGTACCGGGATTCCGTCGAGTGAACATGACGGCACCATAGTGGTGCACAGAGCCTCGGTCATTGGGAGTGAGTAGTGTCCATGCAGTGCTCAGAGGTGCCGTAAGCAATAGGACGAAAATGAGTGCTATTCTCAGATATTTCATTGGATAGTCTCCTCACCTAAGACAATAGACGAATCGTGGTCCGAGAACTATGCGACGACGATCTTGTTCGTTACCGATTTCAAGATAGTCGGGTTGCTTGGCGCAATCCTCAAAAGACAGGTGAAACTGGAAAATGCTTCGAGATCCCAGTTCAAGCGTCTCAAGTTCTGTGACGGAGACATGCTTAACCGTCATAACTTGCGTTGTGTATTGGCCGTCAGGTAGACCAAGTCCCTCGAGATCAATCGTATAGTCACTCCAGGTTCCGGAGTCGGGGTAGATAACCGTAATCACAGAATCGGGATCGATTGGATACGGTGAGTATACCGTGTCGGGAAACCAGACCGCCCACCGGCAATCTGGAAAGTAGCTCGCATCCACTCGAACAAGATCACCCGCGGGCTGTAGTGTACTCAAACGGTAGAGGACAGTCAAGTATGTGAAATGAGCCGAATCAAAGGGAACAGTCTGAAATCCGAATATAAACAGCCTGTTCTGATAGAACGGACGAATTACTTCTGTCCATCCTGTACGCAACACAATAGTTTGACCGGTGATATAATTTAGTCGCGATGGGTGATATGGAATAAGCCGGGGCGCCTCGCAAATATCTACCGACCCCGTGGCTTGGTTGCCCTTTGGAAAGACTTCAACTGCCACAATTGCTCTACCGTTTGACGATTCCAGAGAATCGAAAAAGAAGCGAGCCCGCCATTCTAAGAATTCCACAAGCCGCCAGTCTATTTCAGCGAGTTCCAACCGGTAGATCTCGACAATCCCAAATACTGTGTCGCACACCGGGCCGGTCGAGTCACTGTACTGGAATCCGGACAGGTACGCCAACGTGTCGTACGGATACACCCCAAAAGTATCAATTGTGCCCGGAGGATTCTGGGTATAGTATATTGACGCGATATCCGTCCGAACCAAATCTCTGGCCTCTATGGCGGTCGCAGAAGATAGAACCAGGGCAGCGATTATTAGAGAAGGCATGAACGCAGCTCTGGCAAGTTCCTGAATTGTAGATGGCATCGGAGAGCCTCCGGCGGCTACGGAATACGATGATGACAAGTTTCAGAACGGGACGAGGTCAATATTCCTGAACCGTCACGCGCAGCAGCTCGTGCGACGTGGTGACTCCGGCGAAAATTTTGCGGAACGCGGCGTCCCGCAGCGGAACCATTCCGTTGGCCGCCGCCGCCAGACGCAGGTCTTCCTCATTGGCGTTGTCGAACACCAGCCGGCGAACGTTCTGCTTCATCTCCAGCATCTC
>JAHJDG010000008.1 GCA_018812265.1 bacterium
GCGGGCCTCGGTTCATGCGTTGAAATACCGGGGGATGCGTCTCGTCGCTGAGCCGATGTCGCGTCATCTCGTTTCTCGGCTTCCGATTCGGTTCGTGGAGCCCGAGGTGGTGTGGACGCCGGTGCCGCTTCACTGGCGACGCTGGTTGTCGCGCGGATACAATCAGAGTGCGATTCTCGCCCGCGCCTTGGCCGACACCGTCTCGCACGAGTCACCGCGAATTCTACTCCGCCGCCGCCGCAACACACCCACCCAAACGGCTCGCTCCTATCGGGAACGGCACGCCAACGTGCGTAACGCCTTTGAAGTGCCTCATGGAATGAACGTTCCGGAGGCGGTGCTCTTGATTGATGACGTGATCACCACCGGCGCAACCGTGGAGGAATGTGCCCGCGTACTCAAAGACGCCGGTGCGAAGTGGGTAGGTGCGTTCGCTTTCGGACTGACGCATAATGGGTGAAACAAACGTGATTCCTTCGTCGGAAAACAAGTCGGATACGGGTATGTTGATCCACCGGGTTTGCTGCGCGTTCTCGCATCCTCTTCGTTCCCTCATGCTGACCGCGCTCGGCTTTGTGCTCTCGCTCTCCGCGCCGGTTCTGGCTTCGCACTCGCCCGGTGAATTGATCGTAAGACTCGCTCACCCTCCGGTTCGGAATGCGCTGGACGACGTGGTAAGCACGGGCGTTCGGAGTATTGATTCGCTCGTTGCGGCGCGTCAGATAACGGCGACGACTCCCTATCAGACGTTCGCGCGCCGCTTTCCCCGGATGGAATCGGTTCTCCATATGCGAATGAATCCCGAAACCGATTTGGATTCGCTGGCGGCCGTGTTGGAAGCGGATCCGGGAATCGAGTGGGTTACGCTCAACCATCACTATCGCCTAAACCGGTTTGAGAGCGGTGGACTGGATGAAGGATTTCGGCCCGACGACAGTCTGTTCTCGGTACAATGGTGGCTCGAGCGTATGTCGGTGCCGCTGGCCTGGGACATCTCGCGCGGAGATTCCACGATTGTGATCGGCATCGTTGACACGGGTGTGGACTACCTTCATCCCGATCTGCGAGCCAACCTTTGGTTCAATTGGGCGGAGAAGAACGGCGTGCCCGGCGAGGACGACGACGACAACGGCTTCGTGGATGACTCAATCGGTTGGGACTTCGTGGACGCTCCCGGACTTCCCGCGCCGGGGGACTATCTCGCGCGTGACAATGATCCGATGGATGAGATGGGACATGGCACCTACGTGTCCGGCATGGCGTCCGCGGTGACCGACAACGGAACCTGCGTGGCCGGCGTCGGATTTCACTGCCGCATCATGGCGCTTCGCACCGGAAACGCCAACGGATTTCTCGAAGAAGACGACGTGGCGGCGGCGATTCTGTACGGCGCGCAGATGCGCGCGAACGTGCTGAACATGAGCTTCGGGGACGTGGTCGTTTCACCGCTGATCCGCGACGCTGTGCAGCTCGCCGCGCGGGAACGAGTCGTTCTGCTCGGCTCGGCGGGAAATGCGAATTCGCAGACGATCCACTACCCGTCCGGCTTCGCCGAGGTCATCGCCGTGGGAGCAACGACGCAGACCGATCAGCGAGCGAGTTTCTCCAACTACGGGCCCTCGGTGGACGTGATGGCTCCCGGCTATTACATCTGGTCCACGATTCTGGGCGGCGGGTGCGGCGAATGGATTCATCCCCACGGGACGAGCTATGCAGTGGCACTGGTTTCCGGTGTGGCCGGATTGATGCTCGCCGTCAATCCCGATCTCGGACCGAACGACGTCAAGCAAATCCTTCGCAGCACGGCCGACGACATCGGCAGCCGGGGCTGGGATCCGCAGACGACGAACGGCCGGGTGAATGCACGACGGGCGGTCGAGCAGGCGGCGTTCGGCTCCAGCGTGGTGGCGCGCATCACCCGTCCTCCGATGGACGCGGGTCTGGCCGATGATTTTGAAGTCTATGGCGAAGCGTGGGGCGGCGCCTTCCAGAGTTGGTCACTCTCCTATGGACTGGGAGAGAATCCCACCTCATGGGAGCGGGTGAATTCCGGTGAAGTACGAACCTATGGCGGGTTGCTTGGTGAAGTGCAGATTCCGACGGTTGACACGGTAATGATTCTTCAGCTTGAGGCGCGCGGCTTCGAGGGATCCCGGTCGGTGGACAACGTTCACCTGTACATTCAGAGAACGCCTCCCCGTGTGGATTCGACGCGTACGCGAGTCATGCTGGATCGGGACGGGTATGGACAGCTCGTGCAGGTATGGACAAATCAGATCGGCAATGCGAGCTTTCTCGTGACGAATGCCCGCGGTGACTCGCTGCGTCAGGACCTGGGATATGTGACTCGGGAACATGCCGGATTCCTGTCGCAGTGGGAGTACGACGGCGATTGGATGGTGCGAATTCGGCTTGAGAACATGGCCGGCTTGGTCACAATGACGGAGTCATTCCCGTTCGGAATTCACGATCCGCCATTCTCCTCCAATCTCTGGGCGACGACCGTAACCAGCCTGCATCAAGTGTCCTACTTGAGCAGTTTCCTCACCGATGCAGACTGTGACGGCAGGCCTGAGGTCTGGCGGTTGCCGATCGGGAGGCCGACGCTTCCCCGGGATATGGACGTTTGGGAGTGGACCGGTACCGACTTCGTTGTATTGCCGCTCCGATACGGTGTCCACGTGCCGCAGGCGGTTGGGGATGCCGATGGGGACGGTCTTCTCGAAATGATGGGTGACCGCTCCGAGATCACCCGCATTTGGGAACAGAGAAACACCTGTGACATTTTGGATACGCTCGTTTTCGAGGACACCACCCGTTTCGTCGGCGGCGGATTTCTCGATCTTGATGTGACGGATGGCCACGGCGAGATTGTCGCAGAGGTGTTTACGGATGCCACCGGTTTCCGCCGGCCACGCTTCGTGATCTTCGCCGTGGACGCCAATTACACGTTGACCGCGATAGACACAATCCCCAACGAGACCTATGGCGACAATTCGCTGGGGCCTCCGCGCTTGCTGGTGGGAGACTTGGACCGAGACGGACAGACCGATTTCCTTTATGGCGACTACGACGGGGACTTGATATTCTGCGAACGAGTGAACGGTCGCAGCGTTCAGAAATGGTCCTACCGTTTGCCGATGAACGACGCCACCAACTGGTTTGACTCGGGTGACTTCGATGGCGACGGTGAAAAAGAGATAGTGGCCGGATGTCGTTCGAGCGCCCTCGCGGCGACGGAAAGCACGAGACGGGGCTTGCACTGGGGATACTTCATTTTCGAGTGCGCCGGTGACGACCTGTTTACTCCGGTGGATTCTCTGTTCGTGCTGGGCAACGAAAATGTCATCACCCACCATGCTTCCGTGAACTCGGGCGACGTCAACGGTGACGGGCGGGATGAGATCTTGATATCGGCCTATCCGGATCAATACGTTGTGGCATGGGATCCCGCCAGCGGTCGCTACCTTCCGCAGTGGTACTATTGGCCGTCCGAATCCAACGTCTCGTTGGTGGCCGATCTCGACGGTGACGGCACCAGCGAGTTTCTCTTCAACGACGGCGAGCAGATTCTTCGCGCGGTTTCGACGACGATCTCGCAAGCGCGGCCCCGGCCGCCCTTCGCACTGGCCGGGGAGCCGCTGGGCCCGAGCACGCTTCATCTGTGGTGGCGGGCCGCGGCGAACGCCGACAGTTATCGCGTGTACCGAGCTCAAGTGCCTCCGGCTTTCCTACCGTTCAGCGTGACACTCGATACGCAAGTCGTCTTGGAGAATGTGCCGACGAACGAGTCTTTTGTTTATGCCGTCGCGACCGTCAGTTCGATGTATCCGAGTCCCGAGAGCGTTCTTTCCAATTACGTCACACTGGTTGCGAATGATCCGCCGACGGCGGAAGACACCGCCAAGTATTTCCTGCCGCATTTCGTGCATGTGCGATTCTCCGAGCCGATGGGAGCGGCGGCGCTCCGACAGGGAGGGTATCGGTTGGAAGACGGGAGGATGCCGGCGGTGGTGATGCCCGGCGAAGGCGGACGGCTGATCAGCCTGTCGTTCGACGGATTTTTCGACGTGGGTTGGCACACTCTGCAGCTGCGTGAACTGCGCGACGCACAGGGATCGTTGTTGCCTGCCGATGAGTCCCCCGTCGTGTTCGAAGTGATTGCCGCATCGAACGAATATCCGCGACTGCTTGCCAATTCCATTGCCGACGGCGTGAGGGCGACGTCCGTCGAACTGACGTTTTCGGAAGCCATGTCGCCGTCCGTATTGCAGGTGGTCAACTACACGATGAACCATCCGCGGCGGGTGGTGGCCGTGGATTCGCTCTCCACGATTCGCGATCGAGTTCGCCTTCATCTCGACGGCCGCTATCCCATCGGCGCGCTCGGGATCGTTGATACGCTGTGGTTGTCGAACATCACCTCGGATTCCGGAGTTCTGCTGAATGGCACGGGCAGCGCATGGATTCTTCTCGCCGACACCGTCAGCACGATTTCGGATGCTTACGTGTATCCCAATCCATACCGCGGCATCGGACCCGACGGACGAGGCGAGGGAGTGATGTTCGCGGGTCTTCCCGAAAAGGCGACGATTCGGATCTTCACGCTGCAAGGCGTGCAAGTCCGGAAGATTGAGCATATGAATCTCATCGGCGGCACGATATGGGATTTGACCAATGAGACGGGGAACAAGATTGCGAGCGGTGTGTATTTGTACACGATTGAGGCGGGCGACGAAAAGGTTCGCGGAAAACTTGCCGTTACGCGATGATGCAACCGTTTCTCATCGGACTCACGGGCGAGATCGGGGTCGGTAAGTCAACCGTCGCGCGCGCGCTGGCTGAACTTGGCGCGGAGATCGTCGTGGGCGACGAGTTGGGACGAAGCGCCCTCGAAGAATCCTTGGCCATACTGACGCGAATTCGCGAGCGGTTCGGCGGCGAAGTATTCGCGACCGATGGAAGTCTGAATCGGCGTGCACTCGGTAAGCGAGTTTTTTCCGCGGCGGAAGACGCGCGCTGGCTAACGGAGCTGACGTTTCCCGGTATTCACGCGCTATGGCGAGAGCAGGTGTCGCGCAGCCGGACGGACGTACTGGTTCTGGATGCCGCGCTCATTTTCGAATGGGGGATTGAGCGCGAGTTCGATCTGATCGTCCTGGTTTCCGCCGACAGTGAGAGCGTTCTTCATCGGATCGAGCGGAGTGGCCGGCTCTCGCGGCAGGAGATCCAGAGCCGGGTGGCCGCTCAACTTTCGGCGGACGTCAAACGGCAAAAAGCGGATATTGTCCTGACGAACAACGGAACGTTCGCCGAATTGCAGCATAGCGTGCGAGAACTATGGCAAGCACGGATTGAACCGGAAATACAGCGCAGGAGAAAGCAGAGGGATGATACACTTCGTTAGATTTGGCGCCGTTGTGGCCTTGCTGACGTGTATCGGTGTGGCCGCCGCCGACGAATACTCGGTTCTGGAATACATGAGCATCCATCGGGCCGAGAAACCAAGCTGGCAAGCGCTCGGAAGCGAGTTTGCCTATTTGACGAACATCAGCGGAATTCCTCAAGTGTGGCGAATTGCGTCGAGAACCGGATACCAGCACCAGCTCACGTTCGATACCTGCGGTGTGAGCGGATGCTGGTGGTCGCCGATGGATCCTTCCGTGATGGTCATCGCGACTCCGGCGGTTGGCGGTCCGTCGCGGCTCTACCGCATCAATCCTCAAGGCGGACAACCGTCGCTCATCGCGGGAGATGGCGTGAACCACTGTGAGTTCGGTTGCTGGGCGCCGGACGGATTGCGACTTGCCTATGTTGTGAGTTCTCCGAACCGTCCGCAGATTCAAGTCTCGGAATACTTGATTAGCGAGGCAAAGAGCGTCGTGCTGTTCGAGATGACCGGAATGTGCGTTCCCGTCAGCTACTCGCAAGACAACCAACTCGTCCTGATTGAGCGGAAACAATCCGTTCTGGATGGCGATCTGCTTCTCTATGACCGCGCTTCCGGTGATATTCGCGGGCTGACTCAACACAGTGGGAACATCCGGTTCAAGAGCCCCAAGTGGGACGCGAAGGCGGCGGGATTCTACTTCATGACGGACCAAGAGCGCGAGTTCATGGGACTGGCCTATTGGTCACTGGACAGCGCGCAGTTTTCGTGGATCGAAACTCCGGATTGGGACGTGGAAGAGTATGCGCTTTCGCGCGACGGGGCGTGGCTCGCATGGGTGATCAACGAGAACGGACTTTCCAGCCTGCAGGTTCGCAATCTGCGTCGCAACACGGATACGCCCGTTCAGCGCTTCCCGCGCGGCGTCATTCGTGATCTCACCTTTTCTCCCGACGGATCGCAATTGATCTATTCCTTCGCTTCATCGAAACGCGACTTCGACGTTTGGGTATACGAAACCTACGCCGACAAGCTCCATCAGGCAACTTTCAGCGCGGTCGGCGGGATCTCCCGCGAGTCGTTTGTCGAACCGCAGAACGTCGAATATGAGAGCTTCGACGGTCGTAAAATCCCTGCACTCTGGTATACGCCTGTCGGATCGTCACAAGCGAAGCCGGCAATTGTATTCCTCTCGGACAGTCCGAACGATCAGGCACGATCCGATCTGTCAAGCCAAATTCAGTTTTTCGTCAGTCGCGGCTTCGCCGTACTTCAACCGAACGTGCGCGGATCGTCGGGCTACGGCAAAACTTATATGTCGCTTGACGATGGCGAACAGCGCACGAACTCCGTTCAGGACGTGGAGTACGCCGCCAAGTGGCTCGCGTCGCGCTCCGAAGTAGACGCCAAGAAACTTGTCGTGTTCGGTTGTGGTTATGGAGGATTCCTGGCGTTTGCAGCGTTGGCGGAGTCTCCGAAAACGTGGGCCGCCGGCGTGAGCGTCGCGGGAGTTACCGATCTCGTGAGCTTCATTGAGCGCGCTCCCGCCGTCAAGCGAACCTGCCGGGAGGCCGAGTTCGGCGCTCTCAGTGGGCAGCTTGAGTTCCTCGCCGGAATCTCACCCATCACACGCGCCTCGAACATCACGTCTCCGCTGCTGGTCATCGAAGGACGAAAGGATTCACGCTGTCCGGGAATGGAAGGCGAGCGGCTCATTGAAGCCGTCCAGGCCGGCAACCGATCCGCCCGATTCGTTCGTGTGGACTACGACGGCTGCCGACCCGTCGGCATCAAAGACCGGATCGCTTCCTGCGCGGCGGTGGAGGAGTTCCTGAATGAGCACGTTCTCAAGAGGAAGAAGTGAGACCGGTCGGCGCATATGCAGAGAAGAAAAGAGGTGGATCGAAACGGTCCACCTCGTTCGTTTTCATTGACAAGCGATTACGTCTTGGGTTGGCTCTCCGTTTCGAACTTGGGCAGTTGCTGAAATTCAAGGGTGCGGATCGGGAACGGAATCTCGATATTCTCCTTCCGGTATCTCGCATGCAGTCGCTTGATGAACTCGTGCTTAATTGGATACTGATTCACAAACTCGCTTACCCGCAGGATCACCGTGAAACCGATGGCAAAGTCGCCGAACGTATGGTAGCGAATGAACGGTTCAAACGTCGGAACACCTCCGGGAACGTTCTGCATGACCTCCTTCGCCACTTCAATCGTCACGTGTTCCACGTGTTCCAAGTCGCTGCGGTAGGACACTCCTACCTGTAGGAGGACTGACATTTCCTTGTCCGGCTGGTTGTAGTCAATGACAATCGCGTTGGCCAGTTTCGAATTCGGCACCAGAATGATGTTGTTGGACAATTGCCGCATCGTCGTGTTGTCCCAATTGATGTCGGTGACGTAGCCTTCTTCGCCGCTTTCGAGACGGATGTAGTCGCCCGTGTTCACTTTGCGCGAAGCGATGATCTGCATTCCCGAAAACAGATTGGAGAGTGGCCCCTGCAAGGCCAGTGCGACCGCCAAGCCTGCGACGCCGAGGGCCGTCAGAATCGGCGTAATGGAGATCCCCAGATACTGAAGAATAATCAAGCCGCCGATAATGATGACCGTTCCCCGGACGACGTTGGTGAGAATGGATGCCGACCGTGAGGTGGCTTCGTCCTTTCGAGTGTAGAGATCCACCAGACCTGCAACGATCCGCGCTCCCACAAACGTCGCCGAGATGAGGAAGATCACAACAATCAGCCGCTTCGCCGTATGAAGCTGAACGGTCGAGAGGGGAAGAGTGTGAACCGCAACGTATAGTCCTGCGATGACGAGCCAGTAGACGGCCACGCCGCGAAGGACTTTGATCAGCAGATCGTCCCCTTCCCAGCTGGTGCGCTCGGCCGCTCGCTTGAGTGCCGCCAGCACGACTCGATCCAGGATAAACCCGACGATCAGTGAGCCGACGAGCACTCCGCCCGCAACTAAAACGTGGCGGAGAGTCAGTTGAATGAAAAAATCAGTGAACATGTTGAATGTGGTTCGGTTGACATTCGTCGAGACTTCGTTGGTAGGTGCTACAATGACAGGCTACGCCGATTCGCTCTCGATCATTAATACGGGAGCGAAGTCGGTGACGGGCGGGAAATCCTTGATCGTCTTGGCGATGGCGACTTTGAGGAAACTGTCTACCCAATGGAACACGTTGCTGCGCTGCGTGATTCGACGGAGCCGACGCATGCGCTCGCGACGTTCCTGTCCGTCCATGGTTAGGGCGCGATGGATGATTGCCGCCGTTCCTTTGACGTCATACGGATTCACCAACAGCGCGTCGTGTCGAAACTGTGCGGCCGCGCCGGCAAATTCGCTGAGCACCAATACTCCATCCTCATTCGGTTTGCAGGCGCAGTATTCCTTGGCCACCAGATTCATACCGTCCTTCAAAGGTGTGATCAGGGCGACGTTGGCGATGCGATAGTAGGCGAGCAGCTCGATATCGGTGAGTGAACGGAAGATGTACTGAATGGGAGTCCAACCGGGCTGCGTGAAGCGGCCGTTGATGTCGCCGATCGCTCGCTCGATTTCATCTTTCAGGACTTGATATCGTCCCACGTCCAGACGACTGGGAACCACCACCTGCAGGAAGGTAACGTTGCCCCGCAATTCCGGATAGGTCTCCAGAGTGTCGGCGAACGCCCGGATGCGGTAGGGAATTCCTTTCGTGTAGTCAAGACGGTCCAGTCCGAGAATCAGGCGAGGAACGTTCAGGTTGTTCTGAAGATTAAGTGACTCGCGATGGACCTCATCGGACGCGGAACGGGTGGCGAACAGACGAAAATCAATCCCGATCGGAAACGCGCCGATGCGGATTTCGCGGTCGAGCGCTCGCAAGGTCATTACCGATCCGGTTCCAAGCGTCTTTGCGCTGGGAACAAACGTTCGGACGCAACGGACGAAGTTGCGCATGTCACGCAGGGTTTGGAAACCCAGCAGGTCATACTGCAAGAGACCGTGCAGCAGTTCCCGGCGCCACGGCAAACGAATGAACGTGTCGAACGAGGGAAAGGGAATGTGCAGGAAGAATCCCAGATGCTGCTTTACACCCATTGAACGAAGCTCATGCGCGCACAGCAACAGATGGTAGTCATGAATCCAGATGAAATCCGTCGGTTCCGTCCGTTCGGCGATCACTTGAGCGAACTTTCGATTCACCGACTGATAGGCGGGCCAGTACTCGGGATCGAAGTTGCACAGCGTGCTCAATCCGTGGAAAAGAAACCACAGGATTTCGTTGGAAAATCCCGAATAATACTTGCCGACCTCTTCTTGGGTGAGCTCTACCGGGACGAGTGTGTAACCTGACTCGGCACTGCCTTTGTCGAGAATGGATTTCGTGTCGTCCACGTCGGGTGCGCCGAGCCAGCCGATCCACAGCCCGCCACGGTTGCGGAGCACGGGGCTGAGCGCCGTGACCAATCCGCCCGAACCGGCACGGACGTCGAACGTACCGTCCGAGTTCCTGCTCAGGCTGATCGGAAGCCGATTGGATACCACGACGAGCCGTTTCGAATCGGGATTCATGAGTAGGCCCTCCGCGGTGCAGCACAGATGCGATCCCGCCACGTCCGGAGGAACTCCGCGACGTGAGCGCAGTCCTTAAGATGTCCTGATGCCGCAGTGCGCTCGCCGGGATCACCCACTCTGATTCCGATTCCCCGCCGCGAACGCAACACGCGAAAGACGTCCTCATCGGTGTCGTCATCACCCACGTACACGGCGAGGGTATTCTCGGGAAGCGAGTCGAGCAAATCGGCAACGGCGGTTCCTTTATTCCGGTCGGGTACGCGAAGCTCAATGCCTCCGTTGAACCGTCGCAGAGCGAGCGAGTGCTCATCGGCAAGCGGCTGCCACAAGTGCGCGGTGCGATCCAACAGCGCATCGGGATTCGTGCGACCACGGACGTGCAGCGCCACGCTTCCCGTTTTTCTCTCCAGATCGGTAGCAAGCCCCGCAGCGACGGCGCGCTCGAAAGCCGTGTCCAATCCGCGCCGGCTGGACTCGCTCAGCGGAATCCGCTCGATGTCACGCTCCGGGAGTTTGCGCTCATATCCATGAGCTCCAATGATGAGCAAATGCGGCTCACCCAAGAGCACGAGAAGTTCACGGACCGGCCGACCCGAGACAATCGAGACGGTCGTACGTTCGCAGGTCCGAAGTTCGGCAAGGGCTGTGGCAACCGCCGGCAGCGGAACGGCTTCCATCCGTTCAACGCGGAACGGAGCCAATGTTCCGTCATAGTCGAGAGCCAGGAGACGATACGGTGCGCGTACGACCCGTTCCCAAAGATCGGGAACACCCAAAACGTCTTGGCCGAGTTCGGCCTTCGTGCGGTCAGTCGAGTTCAATCCGCTCCGTCACGTTGTGGAGAAGAGCAACGATCATGGTCAAGTAATCCCGCAGGTGTCGGGTGATGAGGAAGTTATCGCGCGCGAACGCATGAGCCTTCTCGCCGATTTCCGTGAGTTTTGCCGGATCGCGCAACAGATAACGGATTCGCATGGCCGCACCTTCGGGAGAACTGACGAGAAATCCGGTGTGAAAATTCACAACCTGCAGACGAATGCCGCCGGTATTCCCGCCGATCACGGGTTTGTGTTTCCAGAGCGCTTCCGTGACCGTGAGCCCGAAGCCTTCGCGAACGGATTTCTGGAGTACGATGTCGGCCGCCCGCTGCAACGCGTTGATCGTTCGATGCGCATCGGGAGGAAGAAGGAGGATGAAAATATCGGAATCTCCTTCGGCGGCCCGGCGAACGTCGTTCAGCACGGTTTCGCCTTCCGGATCATCGGTCGCACCGCTGCCGACCAGGACAAGTTGCAGATTCGGAATGTAGCTCGTGGCCAAGCGATAGGCGTGAATCACTCCCAACGGATCCTTAAAGCGGTCGAATCGCGAAACCTGCACCAGGAGCGGACGCGAGCGATCAATCCCGAACCGCGCGCAGGTCGCGTCAATCTCATCGTCGTCCAGTTCGAGATTTTTTTCGCTGAGGGGATCAATGCTGGGTGGAATCAGATACTGAACGTGACGGAGCGGTTGCGCGAACGTCGCCAACGACCAGACACTGGCGTCATAAGGCTCGACGAACCGGCGAAGGTATTTCCATACGGGCCGATAGGGAGTGGCCACGTCAATGTGACACCGCCACACCCACTTGCCTTTGCGATTCGGGCAATGTTTCAGCAGCGGAGCGGGCTGCGGATCGTGAATGAATACGACGTCCGCCCGCTCCAGCTTTGTGCGCAATGTTTCGGAGTTTTCCGCGTTGATCTTCTCGTAGGCGCGGAGCAAGGTGTCGGGAATTTCGGTGGTTTGCCCTTGCAGAGCGTTATGGAAGCTCTTCGTGCACTGGTAGAATTCGTTGGTTCCCTGGATCACTTCCCAGCTTGTGTTGATGCCGAGTTCCTGCATGAGCGGTACCAGCCGGTCGAGGATCTCCGCTACGCCGCCACCGGAAC